>NZ_QAJD01000147.1:0-19993 GCF_003061465.1 Aeromonas sp. HMWF017 | reverse complement strand
CAAATATGAGCTGGCTAGCCGTTCGCGTTGAAATTGGTCATCCCAGCCAAAGAGCGCCTCAACATAGGGAAAAATCCCCTGTTTCACGGCAGTAAAGACCAGCTCAAATTCACTTTGCGGTACATCTACAAGCTCAATACCCATTCTCGTCCTCCCTGCCCACCTCATATCGACGCGCTGATGGTCAGCACCATCGTTTGGTATGCCTTCCTGCGATAGCAGGTTATACCACTACCACTGAACTTGAGCCCAAATTAAATTCTCATTTGGATATCTTGTCCGTTAACAGGAAGATGAAAACATCTTGGATATAAACAGGAGAGAGTAATTAAAAATCAGAGGATTAGTAGATGCAGGCTGGCAAAAGACTGGCGTGATAACTTGCTTGAAACGCATCTTATCTCGCACTTGAGATATGAATAAAAAATCGGGCCCCCTGGCCCGAATGGATTAAGAGTAGCTGACCTCATCCAGGAAAATAAGCTGCAGTGGCTCTGCAAGCAGAGACTCAGCCTGCGCGGCAAAGGCCTGAAAATAGTCAGTCTGACAATGGCTATCCAACGCGGCTTGGCTGACGAATGCCTCACGCATGTAAAAGGTGCCTGGCTCATCTCGCAATTCAAACAGCACATAGTCCAAGTTACCCGGTTCGTGCCGAGTAGGCTCAATAAGCTTGATCAACTCCCGGCGCAGCTGCTCCCTCATACCGGCTCTAGCTTTAAGCACTGCGATGGACACCAGTTTCTCTTCATCTGCTCCGTTATCAGATCAATCGTTCAAGTATTTCGATTGGGTGTACCTCTTGGATACGGAGCAGTGTAAGAGTAGCGACTTGCAGGATATAGCCATGCAGAACGGATACTCTGTTCACGCAACTGAACAAGTGGACTGCTAGAGCACCTCTATCTTTACTTTGATAATCCCATCGCGAATATTGCCGATGGTGCTAAAGGCAGATTTGGAGAGATCGATAATACGCCCGTTTTTAAAGGCGCCGCGGTCATTGACCTTGACCACTACACTCTTGCCGTTGGCGAGGTTGGTGACCCGCACCATGGCGCCAAAGGGCAATTCCATATGGGCGGCGCTATTGAGGTTGCTGCGATATAACTCGCCGCTGGCGGTCTTTTTGCCGTGATAGCGATCGGCATAATAGCTGGCATAGCCGGTTGCGCTATAGCCGCGCCAGCTGCCGCCGTGACTCTCGTCATAACGGCTGCTACAGGCCGCCAACAGCAGGCAAAGAGATAACAGCAGCCCTTTCTGGATATGTTGCACCTTTCCCCCCTCTCCTCTCTTCTTCTTTTCGCTATGCGCAATTTTTCTTCTTCGATGCGGCCGGTGACGCTGGCGACACACTTGCAGGCGGGAGCTCTCACCTTGCCATAGATCCAAGGCACTCACCATGTTACTCGCCTTGTTGTCAGGCAGCAGCGACGGTGCGGCTACTTTGCCATATCTTCCATGTAAAAAGGGAGGCAAATGCCTCCCTTTAACCTTTTTACCAGTCATCCCGTGTCGGGATGGGCCAGAGACTTCTCAGGCAATCAGCTTGTCATCGCTAAAGCCAAAACCACGCAGACCCACCACGTGCACATGCTCGTGCTTGCCCTGCACCTTGCGGATGAGCTTGTAGGTGGTGCCCTTCTCCGGGCTGATGTTCTCGGGCGCCGCGATAAGCAGCTGCATATCCTGACGCTCGCACAGCTCGAACAGGGTGGCGATGGATTTGCCATCCAGACGGGCCGCTTCGTCGAGGAACAACAGACGGCACGGGGCGATATCCTTGCCGCGCAGACGGCGGGACTCCTCCTCCCAGCTGATCAGCACCATCAGCAGGATCGCCTGACCGGTACCGATCGCCTCGCCGGTGGAGAGCGCACCGCTCTCGGCCCGCAGCCAGCCATCGGCCCCGCGCTGCACCTCGATCTCCAGCTCCAGATAGTTGCGATAGTCGAGCAGCACGTCGCCCATCACCTGATAGCTGCGATCCCCCTGCTCGATCTGCGGATTGAGACGCTGGAACAGCTTGGCCATCGCCTCGGAGAAGCTGAGCTCCTTGTCGGCGAACAGATCGTTGTGCATGGCGGTTTGGTCGGCCAGCGCCGTCAGCAGACGGGTGTGGGCCTCGCGGATATTGACGTTGAGGCGCACCCCGCGCACCAGACCGAAGGCGATGTTCTGCAAGCCCTGGTTGAGCACCCGGATACGGTTCTGCTCGCGGCGGATGATGTTGGTGATCTTGGCCGCCACCTCGTGGGAGGAGAGCGACAGATGGGTTTCCCGCTGCTTGAGCTCATCAGCCAGACGGGCCAGCTCGATCTCCATCTCCTCGATCGCCTCGACCGGATCATCGGAGCGGATGATGTCGTTGCGGATGCGATCCTTGAGGTAACGGTAGACCTGCACGTAGAAGGCCACCTTCTGCTCGGTGCTGCGGTTGCCCTCAGAGAGACGCAGCGCATCGCGCAGGGCCTCGTCGTGGGCTACCGCCACCCGCAGGGCGCCGAGGGCCTTGTCCGACATGGAGCGCAGCTCGTCGCTGTCGAGGTACGCCAGCTCGCGCTTGTTGAGGCGCTTCTCGACGTCGGTCTCCCGCGCCAGCCGCACCACCCGCGACCAGCTCGCCTTGTGACCCACCAGAGATTTACGGGCGCTGTAGTAATCCTTGCCTTCCAGCTTGAGACGGCCACCGAGGGATTCGATCTCGCGCTTGGTGACCTGCAACTGGGCCTCGGCGCTGGTGCGACGGGAACGGGTACGGATCAGCAGCTCTTCAATCTCTTTCTTGTGAGCGCGCGCCTTCTCTTCCATATCGTCAGAGAGGGTCAGCCCCATGGCCGCCAGCTCCTGCTCGAACTCGGTCAGGGTCTGGCGCTTGGCCTCGACGCTGGAGTTGAGGGCGGTGCGCAGTTGCAGCGCCTCGGTGTGACGCAGGGCAATCTGCTTGTGCTGCTCGCCGGCAGTGCGGGCTGCCAGCTCAGCCGCTTTCAACTTCTCTTTGAGCCGCTCGCTCATCTCGGAGGCCTTGCCCAGCAGGTCTTGTGCATCCTGATAGGCAAAGTGCGGCAGACGGGCCACCAGCTGATCGAGGGCGTAGCAACGGCGCTTCTGCTCGGCCAGCAGGTCGCTCACCTCATCATAGGCAGCCTGCAGCGCGGCAAGATCCTGCGGATCCTGACGCAGCACCTGCACCATGGTTTCCAGTTTTTCCAGCGACTTGCCGTGCTTGGCGATAAAGGCTTCGGCCTGTTTTAGCGCTTCCACATCGGCGTGAGCCGCCTCGAGGCGGGCCGCCAGATCAGTCTCGGCAAACAGGTGGGCAAAGGGCAGCATCCCCTGCACCAGCTGGATATGGCGAGTCAGCTGGGCGGCGGCCGCTTTGGCATCACTCAGCTGCTTGTCACACTCACCGATGGCCCCTTGCAGCGCGCGAAGTTCGGCCTGCTTGGCCTGCACTTCGGCTTCGGGGTCGGGGCGGAAGGCGATATCCAGATGCTGACCGATAAAGTCGCGGAAGTGACCGTAGAGACGGTGGTACTTCTGCTGCTCGAAGGCGGCCTTGGCGTAGCCCTCGATCAGCCCTTCGCGCTCAAGGTCGAGCTGCTCGATCCGTTTTTCCCGCGCCGCGCGACCAAACAGCGGCAGCTCGGGGTAGCGGGAGAAGCGCACCTGACGCTTGCTGGTGCGTACCAGCACGGCGTCCCCCAGCTCATCCGCTTCCACCAGATCCTCGTCAAAGGAGTCGGGGTTGCCCTGAATCAGGTAGATATCTTCCGGGCAATCCTCCAGCTTTTTCAGCCGCTCGATGGCGCCCTCAAGGTCGAGCACTACCAAAGCGCTGCGAGCCGGGCCATAGAGTGCGGAGTAGTAAGGGGCATCATCGATGGAGATGTCGTCATAGACATCGGAGAGCAGCACGCCCCCCACTTGCTCGGCGATGCGGGCAAGACGGGGATCCGCCTCGCCTGCTCCCAACTGCAGGTTGCGAATTTGCAGCTCCAGCGCCTGTTTCTGCGCAGCGATACGGTTGCTCTCCTGTTCGAACTCGCGCTCTTTGTCGAGCACGCTCTGCATACCGGCCGAAAGCTCTTCGGCGGTGGCCAGCGGCAGGCCGCTTTGCTCGCGCAGCTGCTCGAGCTTTTCAAAGGATTTGAGCCAGCGCGGGGCCAGCTTGGTGAGCTCCGCAATATCGCGGCCCAGCTGGGTGCCCTGATGCTCGAGGCTGGCGCGGCGTTGGTTCACCTCCGCCTGCTGCTCGGAGAGCTCCTCCTGACGGGTGCGCTGGGCTTCGAGGAAGATCTCCAGCTCATCGCTGCTGGCAATCAGCTGGCCAGAGGCCTGCTGCAGCTCGTCACGCAGCTTGAAGAGACTCTTCTGGCTTTCGCTCTCTTTCTCGAGGCGAGCCAGCGCGGCGCGCAGCCCCTGCCCCTGGGCAATACGGGCCTTGTCTTCGATATGACGCTTGAGCAGCGCCTGCGCGGTAGGCCAAGCGGCCTCTCGCACTGTTTCCGGGGCGATGCTGAGCAGCAGCGCCAGCGCCGCTTCGTGCTCGGCCACTGCCGCCTTGGCCAGTGCCAGCTGTTGCTCGGCCCCCAGCACCCGGCTGGTGAGGCTCTGCTCGGCGGCGCGGAACTGATGCAGGGTGTCGCTCGCCTGTTCGGCGGTCAGCCCCGGCAGCTCGCACTGCTCGCGGGCAGCATCGAGGGCCTGCACCGCCTGACGGTACTGGATGGCGCGGGTCTGCTGGATATCGAGCGCCTGCTGGTAGTCGGCCAGCTGGGTCTTGAGGCTGTCTACCTCGGCCTGCGCCAGCTCCTTACGCTCTTCCACTTCCAGCAGCTGGCCGTGGATCTCTTCCACTACTGCCTGCTGCTGTTCGAGTTTGTCAGAGAGATCAGCCAGATCGGCGCGGTACATCTCGATCTTCTTCTGCAGGGAAACCGCCGCCATCACCTTGGCCAGATGCTCGGAGGCAGACTCCAGCTCGTCGGTCAGCAGTTTCTCGCGGTTGGTAAGCTGCTCCACCTCATCGGCCAGATAGATGGCGCGCTGTTTCTCTTCGGCCAAGATGCGGCGTTTATCCGCCAGCTCCTGACGCGCCTTGAGGGCCAGCTCGGAGAGGCGGCTCTTCTCGGCGGCGTTGCGCACATAGTCCGCCGCCACATAGTGGGTGGTCTCGGTGATCAGGTTCTTGAACAGATCCCGCTGCCCCTGGGTCTCTTTAATGGCTTCCAGAGTGCGGCGGTTTTCATAGATGGCCGCCTCCATGTCTGCAAACGCCTTGCGCACTCCGGAGTTCTCCGGCAGCAGGTACTCGCGCAGGGAACGGCTGATGGACGAGGAGATGCCGCCGTAGAGGGAGGCCTCGATCAGGCGATAGAACTTGCCGCGATCTTTTTGATCCCTAAGCTTCTTCGGGGTGATGCCGAACTCGAACATAAAGTTGTGATAGTCGGTCACCGTATTGAACTTGGCGACTTTCAACGCCCCCAGCTCGGCGGCCGCCCCTTTCAGGTCGGTAAAGGCACGTACCCGCCCCTTGCCACCATCGAGCTTCTCCAGCAGCAGATCGGTCGGCGCCAGATTCTCCGGCACATCCACCAATGCAAACGGGGTGATGTTGACCTTGTTGTCACGGTTGGCCACCTGTTCGAGGTGGACGCCGACCCAGATCCGCTGTTCGCGGCTGTTCATCACTTCCAGCAGGGAATAGCAGTGGCCGCGCTGCAGCTTGCCGTAGAGCCCCTTGTCACGGGAGGCGCTGCTCGATCCCGCTTCCGTGGTGTTGCGGAAATGGAGCAGTGACTGGTCGGGGATGAGCGCTGCGATAAAGGCCGCCATGGTGGTGGACTTGCCCGCGCCGTTGCCGCCGGAAAGGGTAGTGACCAGCTGGTCGAGATCGAAGGTTCGGGCAAAGAAGCCGTTCCAGTTGACCATGGTCAGGGATTTGAACTTGCCTCGCACCGGTTATACCTCCAGATCCAGTTGTTCTTCATCGAGATCCGCCTCGATGTCATCAAAGAGCGAGTCGCTGCTCGGCATTTCGTCGTCGTGGAAGATGGCTTCACCCTCCTGGATCATCCGCAGCTGAACGGCGCGCGGATCTTCATCGGAACGCACGTCGGCGGCGAAACGGAACACCGATTCGTTGACCCGGAATTTATCCCCGTTGCCAAGGGCGGTGATCATGCCAAGGCGGCGCAGACGGCGCATGGAGGTACGGATCTTTTCGAGCAACTTCTTCTTGTCGAGATCGGTACCGCCAGAGCGGCTGTTGACCATCCGCAGCAGTTGCTTCTCGTCGGCGAGGCTCAGCACCTCTTCTTGCAGCTCGGCCATGGCGAATACCCCTTCGGAAGCCAGACGATCCGGGCTCAGGTAGAGGTAGCAGAGCACCTTGCCCACCAGCATATCGAGCTCGGAGAGCACAGTGGTGCCGATGTCGGAGCTCGGGCGCGGACGCAGATAGAAGAAGCCTTCCGGCGCCTTGATCAGCTCCACCTGATAGCGGCCGTAGAAGATCTCGAGCTCGCTGTGATATTCAACCAGCGCCGAGTGCTGCTCGAACTCGTCGGCACTGATGTGGCGACCGGAGCGCAAGGCAGTGTCAATGCGCGGAAACAAGGGGTTGGCAATCGCCTCTGCGAGCCGCAGCGGCAAGGGAAACTCAGTATTGATCAATGACATAGGCCTGAACCTTGGATCCAGCTTGGTTAATGGGTTTCCATGCGGGTTGGCGATGCAGTTCGCGCTCGCCGCTGGCATGGCCTAGGCGCACGGCCTGGTCGATCAGAAGACGCGCCACATCGAAGTGGGCATGGGCCGGGTAGTCCAGCAGGTATTCCAGCAGCACATCGGCCAAGTCCAGCTGCTGCCCCTGCTCGGGGTAGCGGGCCAGATAGCGCTCGATGCGCTCGGCCAGCTCCTGGTTGATATCCACCATCTCCATGTACTCCATCTCGAGGGGCACCTCACCGGTCACCTCCTCGTCGTGGATGGCGATGGTCTCGTCGCGTAGCTCCAGCAGACGGGGCTCTTCGGCCACCCGCAGCTGCCAGTTGTGCTGCTCGAAGTTTCGGATAGACTCGCGCAGCCGCTGGCTGAAGGCACGGTTCTTGTCCATGTCGATGGCGTTGCGGATAAATTTGTGGACGTGTCTGTCGTAGCGAGACCAGAGCTCGATGCACTGCTGACCCCAGCTGGTGATGACGTCAAGGCGCCCTTGCAAGGCGTGAGTCAGCTCCTCGACGTGGAACAGATCGTCGCGCCCCTGCGCCGCTTCCTGAATGTTGAGCAGCCCCGCCTGCAGGCGGTGGCCGGCAGCGTCCAAAGTATCTTGCAGCTCGCGCAGGGTCTGGCCGGTCTCGTGCAGCAGCTTTTCGCAGCTGTGAATGGCATCGACCCAGTTCTGGGTCAGCAGGGCCGCAATTTCGCTTTTGACCTGATTCTGCTGCTCATCCATGGCGCGCTGGGTGAGATCGATCCGCCCCAAGGTCTCTTCCAGCGAGAAGGTGAGGCGCGGCAGCACCTCGGCATCCCATTGCTCGCGGGTGTTGGTTTCCAGCGCCGCCTTGCGGGCGGTGTCGAGCTCGGAAGCCAGATGTTCGAGCAGGATGGAGAGCTTGATGGAGTCAACCTGACGCTGATCCATAAAGAAGTCGACGATGCTCACACCCAGGCGTGACAGGCGGTAGAGGCTCTCCCCCGCCACCATGTCGGTGTTGAAGCGCGACAGCAGCTGCTGGCGAATGAGATCGTTGATGGCGTTGTTGGCGCGACCTGTGAGGGTCTCGTCCATCTGGCCGAAGGCGCTGCTGACATAGCCAAAAGCGTCGTGCAGCGCTGCTTCCGACAGGTCCGACTCATCTTCGGACAGGGTCTTGATTGCAATCAGAAAGGCCAGCCGGTCGGTCGGCAGGCTCAACGCCAACCCCTCCTGCCTGACCCACCCTACTAGCTCCGGCAAAGAACGCTCTGGCAGGGTACGGGATGTACTCATCATGATGTTGTCATCTCGTTGTTGTATTGGGCGCAAAATCGTGCGCGCGGCTACATCCGGTAGCATCGAAAACATGGTTCACATCGACGTGAACAGCGAGCAATCAGCTGGCCGGCTTCTGGGCCATCACATGGATATAGCGACCGAGGGAGACAAAAGGCTCCTGACGGCAATATTGCTGCTCCATGGCCAGCAGATCGTCGAACTTCTCCACCTGATCCTGCTTGTGACGCATATAGTCGTGGATGACCCGCACTCCGGTCTTGCCGATGATGCGCAGCCCCCCGCGACCAATCCAGTCATAGACCTGCTCCGGCAGCTGGGGATTGGTGGGCGTAAGCGCAGTCTGACGCTTCTTGCGAAGACCAAGGCGCACATAGTCAAAATTGCCCACCACCAGGCTCTGGAACAGCAAACCATGACGGTTGTAAAAAAGCAGCGACAGTATGCCCCCGGCATTGACGAAAGGGAACAGACCCAGCAAGGTCTGGCGCGGCTCGGCAAGCCACTCCAGCACCGCATGGCAGAGCACCAGATCAAAGGTCCCGGTCACGTGTTGCTTCAGATCCTGAATGGGGCAATGGATGAGACGAATTTTGTCTTCCAGCCCCTTCTCGGCGATCTGGCTGCGGGCCAGTTCCAGCATTTCTGCTGACAGATCGCACAGCTCCACCTGATGGCCCATGGCCGCCAGCTTCTGGGCAAAATAGCCAAAACCGCCTCCCGCATCGAGGATGCGCAGCGGTCGGTTGCCAAGGCGGGCCAGGCAGGCTTCGATGTCGCTCCAGACAATGGTGGTGCGGATGCGCCCCTTGGTGGAGTCGTAAATGTTGCGGGCGAACTTGTCGGCGCGCCCGTCAAAACTCTGATCGTGCTTCAAGGAGAAACTCAACATTAGCGCCACAGGGTTGTGGCCATCCCAAAAAAGAGAGGTATTCTGTCACATCCCGAATTTGCTGAAAACTCAAGGAAGTGTCTGTCGTGTTTGTGCTCAAAAAGTGGCTTGGTCAGCTGTTGATGCCGCTCCCCTTCTCCCTCTCCCTGCTGCTGCTCGCCCTGCTGCTGCTCTGGTTCACCCGTTTTCAGAAAACCGGCAAGCTGCTGGCCACTCTCTCGCTGCTCATTGTGGCGCTGATGGGGATGCGGCCGGTGAGCTATGAACTGGCCCGCGGGCTGGAGCAGACCTACCCGCCATTCGAGGTGAGCCAGCATCCCAACATCGATGCCATAGTGGTGCTCGGCAACGGTCATGTCAGCGATCCGGCGGTACCGATGCGCAGTTGGCAGAACAATATCGCCCTGGCCCGCACTCTCGAAGGGGTGCGCCTCGCCCAGGCCTATCCCGAAGCCGAACTGGTTTTCTCCGGCTATGTGTCGGGGGATCCCCTCTCCAATGCCGAGGTCAATGCCCGGATGGCCGAGAGCCTCGGCATTCCCCGTTCGCGGATGACGTTGTTTGAAAACAACAAAGACACTCATGATGAGGCGGTCAGTATCAGCCGACATCTGAAAGGAAAAGAGGTGGCGCTGGTCAGTTCAGCAACCCACCTGCCGCGCGCCATGGCCCTCTATCAAGGTCAGGGACTCAATGCCGTGCCGGCCCCCACCGACTACACCGCCAAGCAGAGCCAGGTACCCCAGCCCCTCTACAGTTATTTACCCAAAGGGCGTTATTTGATGTATTCCGAAGCTGCCATCCACGAATGGATTGGGGTATGGTGGGCTCGCTTGCGGGGGCAGGTTAACGAATGAGCGATCAAGCGTTTCATTCCTGATTTGGATCAGGAAAGCGAAAAAAAATTACGTCATTTGCCGCCGGGTCAGCTATCTTGGGCTCGGTTCAATTCATATAATGTCGCGCAATCAAATGCCTAGGAGATATACAAGATGAGACAGCACCTGGTAATGGGTAACTGGAAACTGAACGGCACCAAAGCTTCTGTTGAAGCTCTGATCAAAGGACTGACCCCGGCTGCTGCCGCTCATCCTTCTGTGCAAGTCGCCGTCTGCCCGCCGGTTATCTTTTTGGGTCTGGTTGAGCAGCTGACCGCTTGCACCAAAATCGCCTACGGTGCCCAGAACGCCGACGTACACGAGTCTGGCGCCTTCACCGGTGAAAACGCCCCCTCCATGCTGAAAGCCTTCGGTTGCACCTACTCTCTGGTCGGCCACAGCGAGCGTCGTACCCTGCATGCAGAGAGTGACGACGTGGTTGCTGCCAAGTACGAGGCGATCCAGAAAGGCGGCCTGGTGCCGGTTCTGTGCATCGGTGAAACTCTGGAGCAGTTCGAAGCCGGCGTGACCAAGAACGTGGTTGAGACCCAGCTGAAAGCCGTTATCGACCGTTGCGGTATCGCCTCCTTCAACAACGCCGTTATCGCTTACGAGCCGGTATGGGCCATCGGTACTGGCAAGACTGCCACTCCGGAAATCGCTCAGTCCGTTCACGCTCACATCCGTCAGTATCTGGCCAGTTTTGATGCCGCCGTTGCTGCCAAAGTACAGATCCTGTACGGCGGTTCCGTCACTGGTGCCACTGCTGCCGACCTGTTCGGTCAGCCGGACATCGACGGTGGCCTGGTCGGTGGTGCGTCCCTGAAAGTGGACGACTTCTCCCAGATCATCGCTGGTGCAGCCAAGTAATCGCTGATTACGGCAAAGAGAGGGGCTTGTCCCCTCTCTTGTATCGCTTTTCCTATGGTGGCCCCCGCATCCCATACGAAAGCCGATATAGTAAAAGTGGCTTGTCTATTTCCAAACATTCGCATTTGACAACTCAGATCCAGAGGCACTCATGACCAAACAAATCAAACGTATTGGTGTTCTGACCAGTGGTGGCGACGCGCCGGGTATGAACGCAGCCATCCGCGCTGTGGTTCGCGCCGGTCTGCATTACGGCCTGGAAGTTTACGGTATTTATGATGGCTACCTCGGTCTGCACCAGGATCGCATCGTCAAGCTGGAGCGTCACAGCGTCTCCGATGTGGTGAACCGTGGTGGTACTTTCCTCGGCTCCGCCCGTTTCCCTGCTTTCAAAGACCCCGCAGTGCGCGCCGAAGCGATCGAGAACCTGAAAAAGCACGGTATTGACGCGCTGGTCGTCATCGGTGGTGATGGCTCCTACATGGGTGCCAAGAAGCTGACCGAAGAGGGTTTCCCCTGCATCGGCCTGCCGGGCACCATCGACAACGACATAGCCGGTACCGACTTCACCATCGGTTTTGATACCGCTCTGAACGTGGTTGTTGACGCCATTGACCGTCTGCGTGATACCTGCAGCTCCCACCACCGTATCTCCGTGGTCGAGATCATGGGCCGCCACTGTGGCGATCTGGCCATGTCTGCCGCCGTTGCCGGTGGTGCCGAATATGTAATCGTGCCGGAAGTGGCTTTTGACAAAGAGAAGCTGCTCAAGCAGATCAAGGAAGGCGAAGCCAAAGGCAAGAAGCACGCCATCATCACCATCTGCGAGCACGTTACCGACGTGAACGCGCTGGCCAAGGACATCGAAGCCCTGACCGGTCGTGAAACCCGCGCCACCATCCTGGGTCATATCCAGCGTGGCGGTGCCCCGACTGCTCGTGACCGCATCATGTCCAGCCGTATGGGTGCCTACGCCGTTGAGCAGCTGCTGGCTGGTCACGGTGGTCGCTGCGTCGGCATTCAGCGCAACGAGCTGGTACACCACGACATCATCGACTGCATCGAGAACATGAAGCGTCCGTTCGATCAGGAGCTTTACAACCTCTCCACCACCCTGTTCTAAGCCTCGCGGCTTTTTACCGGCTGTTGATGACAAAAACCCTCCATCGGAGGGTTTTTTTATATCTTGCAAAAACGGGGGCATCGGCACGCTGTGTGACCCTCACCATATGGGTTGCCTGATTCCCAAGCCTTGCGCCATCAGACAGATCACTAGCCTTCCCCTCCTCACACCAACCGGCATCAGCCTACGAACAGAGTTCCGGTATTGTCGTGGTTGTTTTATCACTGCGAACCGGATTGCGTTGACCTGTGCTCTGTCGCCCCTGAAACCAGCTTGTTCAGCCTCCTCGTCATACGCCGCTTTTTATATCTCAATCTTGTAGAGGGGATTCAGATATCTTCCCCAACCATGCTCCGGCGCAGCTCTCGTATTGCACTCACATGACTCACGCAGATGCACCGGCTACGCAAATCGCTGCTCGCACCCAGCCCAGCCCAGCCCAGCCCAGCCCAGCCCAGCCAGAGAATACGCCTCTGGCCTATTGCGCACCTCACTCTTGCTGCGGCCATGTCTATTCCGAGGCCAACGGGGAAATTGGCGGTGATAAAACAGCCAGCTGCTACTCTGTATCCCCCCGATGCACCGCTCTCCTCCCTATGAACCCAGTGTATTGCTGTAAAAATGCGGAGACTCCGGACTGATAAAGTGATGGTGCGACAAGGGCTGGCAACCAGATTGTCTCCATAGACTTCTATTGGATGGACTATCTACGTCAGGAGTCGTCAAATCATTGCCTCGCACACTTTTTATGACCTTAATGACGCTATTACGAGGAGGAAAACTTATAAAATGCCACTTAAGCCCCATACAAAACCCATTACCAAGCCAACCACTAACCAACCAACTAATTGAATTTAAATGAAATAATCATAAAAACAGAGTCTTGAATGCCTGCCATGCCAGAGCAGGTGATAAAATCAGCTCAATATGACAAAAATAGCCATCTCAACCAACCTAACAAGAAAAGAAGCTATTTTATCAATTTACACCTTGTTTTACCCCCTTCTTATGGTATCTTGACTACATCAACCAACAACTTAGGGAGAGAAAAATGAAAGAGTTTGTCGTTACTGCCGTTTTCACGGTGTTTTTCACCCTGGTTGCCGTCTCTCTGCCCTCACTGTCACAGTTCTGAGCCGGATAGAGAGGCATCAATCCGGACCGACCCTCTTTGCCATGTCTGTTTAATCGCCACCAACTGGCGCTTTTCAGTGACAATGCCGAGATGGTCAACATAGATATGATTTCATCACGTTGACGCTGTTTCTTTCGCCACAAGGGTGTAACCAGGATGGTTTAACCATATGGCCTGATGGAGTAGAACCAGCAGCAGATCATATCCGAGGGGAGCAAGGCTCCCCTTTTTGTTACCCGCCGTTTGACAATCCCCTACCCAGGCATCTACAACAGGCCGGTTGAAGCCATACGGCCCATGCCCACAACTGATGTTTTCCCCTCCTGTACTCTCCATTCAACACAGCTAAATCCGTCAGCAATCTCTTGTGCACACCTTTGTTCTGATACTTGTCAGGCAGATATAAAAAAGCCCCCGCCATCATGGCAGGGGCTCGCGTAACGCATTGTCAGCTTAGGGCTGTTATATCTCAGTCCAGCTCAAAGCAATTATGCCTTGTTCCAGCGCTGCGGGTCATATTCCGGGCTGAAACGGTCAACAATGACAGCACAGGCCGCATCGCCGGTGATATTGAGGGAGGTGCGGATCATGTCGAACAGACGATCCAGCGCGAACAGCA
The DNA here is from genome assembly GCF_003061465.1 of Aeromonas sp. HMWF017. Lineage (NCBI taxonomy): Bacteria > Pseudomonadati > Pseudomonadota > Gammaproteobacteria > Aeromonadales > Aeromonadaceae > Aeromonas > Aeromonas sp. HMWF017. The sequence goes on along the minus strand of NZ_QAJD01000147.1, from coordinate 6,471 downwards.
GCGGCAACCCTTCAATGGGGATCCCGGCCGCCAGCAGCACGGCAACCACCAGGAAGCTTGGGCCCGGCACACCGGCCTGACCGATCGCCCCCAAAGTGGAGGTCACAATGATGGCCGCCCAGGCACCGACGCTCAGATCGATGTTGTAAACCTGCGCGAAGAAGATGGCGACCAGACCGTAATAGATGGCGTTGCCGCTCATGTTGATAGTGGCACCCAGCGGCAACACGAAGGAGGCGGTCGCGTTGGTCACTTTCAGATCATGCTCGCAGGTCTCCATATTGACCGGCAGGGTCGCCATGGAAGAGGCGGTGGAGAAGGCCACGATCTGCGGCTTCTTCATGGCAGAGAGGTACTTCATTACCGGCGTGTTGGAGAACATCATCACCAGCAGCGGGTAGACCACAAAGCCGAAGATGAGGATGGCAGCCACATAGACCACGAATAGCTTGAGTACCAGGGTCAGCACGTCGAAGCCATAGGTACCGATGGCTTCCGCCATCAGACCGAACACCCCGAGTGGTGCGATGATCATCACCTTGTTGATCATCCAGACGAAGGCATCCACCAGGGTATTGAGCCCATCGACCAGCGGCTTGGCCCGCTCGCGCGGCTGTTTGGCCAGCGCAATGCCGAGGAACATGCAGAACACCAGGATCTGCAGGATGTTAGCCTCGTTGAGGGAGTTGAAGACGTTGGTGGGGATCATGCCAAGCAAGGTAGCGACTGCATCCGGCAGCGCCCCTTTATCGGCATAGTCACCGCCAAACATGGAGGCGACGGAAGCGAAATCAACCCCGACACCCGGTTTGAAGATCTGCCCCATTACCAGCGCCAGCAACACGGCCAACGCTGAGGTCACGAGGAAGAAGGCCAGCGTAGCCGCACCGATCTTGCCCGCCGCCGGGCTGGCGCCCAGATTGGCGGCGCCGGAGAGGATGGCTACCGCCACCAGCGGGATCACCAGCATCTTGATCAGCTGGATAAACAGGGTACCGAGCGGTGCAAACACGGTGGCTTGTTCACCCATGAACGCGCCGACCACTGCGCCCAGTACCATGGCGACCACAACCTGGAAGCCGATGTTTTTAATGAGTCCTTTAGTTAACACAATATGTTCCTTTATGTAGCAAAATTCACACTTTTCCCAGTGCAATTAACCAAACAGGGGAATGAGCGGCTGCCCATTCCCCTGTTTGCGCGTGTTATCTCACATTTAATTGCTGTTTTAAATCAGCAAATCATTAACCTTGGCTATTAATAAGTTTGCGAAAAAGTGAAGATTCAAAGCGGCCTCGGCGATTTTTACCTCATCCCCCATGACAACTGGCAAAAGATTGTGCTAGTTTGGCTGCACAAACGTACACACAGGGATGTAAAGATGCTGAAAGTTAACGAGTATTTCGACGGAAATGTAAAATCCATCGGTTTCGAACAAAAAGGCGAGAAATCAACCGTCGGGGTGATGAACGCCGGTGACTACCTGTTCAACACCGCCGCCCCCGAACGGATGACAGTGATCAAGGGCGCCCTCACCATCCAGCTGGCTGATGAAGATGAGTGGCACACCTACAGCCAGGGTGAATCCTTCCTGGTGGCTGGTCACTCCTCCTTCAAACTGGAAGTGAAAACCCCCACCGCCTACCTGTGCGAATTTCTCGACTGATCAGGCCGGTTGAAGGGGATCAGCCCCTTCAACTTTCTTGGTCCCCCCAGCCCTATTATCTGTGTCCATGTCACAGCACCGCACATCCCCGCTTCCTATCCATGGCAAAAATCCTAGAATAAACAGACATAAACCATCACCGGATTGATGTCATGATCAGCGTGTTTGACCTGTTTTCCATCGGAATTGGCCCCTCCTCTTCCCATACCGTCGGCCCCATGCGTGCCTCCTATGCCTTCGTTCAGCAGCTCAAGCTGCAAGGCCATCTGCCACAGGTCACGCGGGTCGAAGTGGAGTGTTACGGCTCGCTGGGCCAGACCGGCAAAGGACACGGCACTGGCAAGGCGATCATTCTGGGGTTGTCGGGCTTTGAACCGGAATCGGTCGATATCGATGCGATTCCCGCCATTCTGGCTCAAGTGGAAAATGAGCAGAGCCTGCAGTTGGCAGGCGAGCAACCAAGCCATTTTCCCCGCACCGGTGCCATCATTTTCAACCGTCGCAAAACCTTGCCGGCCCACACCAACGGCATGACTCTGCGGGCCTTTGATAAAGAAGAAAACCTGCGCTTCAGCCAGACCTACTACTCCATCGGTGGCGGCTTCATCATTGAAGAGAGCCACTTTGCCACCGCCAAAGAAGAGGCCGCCAAGTCCGATGCCGAGCACCCTGTCCCCTACCCGTTCGACAGCGGCGCCCAACTGCTGGCCCACTGTCAGGAGAGCGGCCTCTCCATCTCGGGGCTTATCCTCGCCAATGAGCGGGTATTTCGCAGCGATGAGCAGATAAAAGCGGGGCTACGCAAGATCTGGCAGGCGATGCAGGGCTGCGTCGAGCGAGGCTGCAAAAGCGAAGGGGTGCTGCCGGGCGGCCTCAAGGTACGGCGCCGCGCCCCGGGGCTGTTCCGCCAGCTCAGCTGCGAGACCAACTTCAACAAGGATCCGCTGATGGTGATGGAGTGGGTCGATCTCTTTGCGCTGGCCGTCAATGAAGAGAACGCCGCCGGTGGCCGGGTGGTCACCGCCCCCACCAATGGCGCTGCGGGCATCATCCCCGCCGTGCTGCACTACTACGATCGCTTCGTGCACAAGGTGGATGACGAGACGCTGATCCGCTACTTCCTCACCGCGGCTGCCATCGGCATCTTATATAAGAAGAACGCCTCCCTCTCCGGGGCCGAAGTGGGCTGTCAGGGGGAAGTGGGAGTCGCCTGCTCCATGGCGGCTGGCGCGCTGACCGAACTGCTGGGGGGCAGTCCGGCCATGGTGGAGAACGCCGCCGAGATCGGCATGGAGCACAATCTCGGCCTCACCTGCGATCCCATAGGCGGACTGGTGCAGGTGCCCTGCATCGAGCGCAACGCCATGGGGGCGGTCAAGGCGATCAATGCCGCCCGCCTCGCCCTGCGCGGCACCGGCGAGCACAAGGTGTCGCTCGACAAGGTGATCAAGACCATGTGGGAGACCGGCAACGACATGAAGACCAAATACAAGGAGACGGCCCGTGGCGGCCTCGCCGTTAACATTACCGAATGTTAAAAAACGGCAAATGACTCCATTTGGTTCCTAAATGCCCGGCATCGCCGGGTATTTTTATGGGCAAACGCTTAACAAAATGGATAAGCACAAAAATAAATTTTATACTCGCGTCTCAGATTCAACAAAAATAGATCTATTTCAACTTTTTTTAGGTCTGGAGCCGTTACACTACGGTTATCTGGTTCTGTGACCTGCGCTGACAAGCGCGTTCCATGGATCTCCCAAATTTCTGTGAGTGGGCATGCCGCCCCCTTCTACCCTGAGGTAATAGTGACATGATCAGCGTTTTTGATATCTTCAAAATCGGTGTAGGCCCCTCTTCTTCCCACACTGTTGGCCCGATGAAAGCAGCCAAACAGTTTGTTGACGAACTGCGCGCAGGCGGCAAGATCCGCGATATCACCCGCATCAATGTAGATGTCTACGGCTCCCTCTCCTGGACCGGTAAAGGCCACCACACCGACACCGCCATCATCATGGGCCTGGCCGGCAACCTGCCGGAGAACGTCGATATCGATGCCATTCCTGAATTTATCTCCCGCGTAGAACAGACCGAGCGTCTGCCGATCGGCCTGCACTGCCACACCGTCAGCTTCCCGCGCGATGCCATGGTATTCCACGACGAAGCCCTGCCGCTGCACGAGAACGGCATGAAACTGACTGCGCTGATCGAAGATGAAGTGGTCTACAGCAAGACCTACTACTCCATCGGTGGTGGTTTCATCGTTGACGAAGAGAACTTCGGCAAGGCTGACAGCGGCGACATGTCCGTTCGTTACCCGTTCAAGAGCGCCGCTGAACTGGTTGCCCACTGCAGCCAGACCGGTCTCTCCATCTCTGCCCTGATGATGGAAAACGAGAAGTGCTTCAACACCCCGGAAGAGATCTACAAGAAGTTCGGCAAGATCTGGAACACCATGCGTGAAGGTATCGAGCGCGGCTGCCGTACCGAAGGCGTTCTCTCCGGCCCGCTGCGCGTACCCCGTCGTGCGGCTCCGCTCTACCGCCAGCTCAACACCAACGAGAATCTCTCGAGCGACCCGATGAACATCGTTGACTGGGTCAACATGTTTGCTCTGGCCGTGAGTGAAGAGAACGCAGCCGGTGGCCGCGTGGTCACCGCCCCGACCAACGGCGCTGCCGGCATCATCCCGGCCGTACTGGCCTACTACGACAAGTTCATCCAGCCGGTTGGCCGCGACGAGTACACCCGTTTCTATCTGGCTGCCGGTGCCGTCGGCATCCTCTACAAGATGAACGCCTCCATCTCCGGCGCCGAAGTGGGCTGCCAGGGTGAAGTGGGTGTCTCCTGCTCCATGGCCGCTGCCGGCCTGACCGAGCTGATGGGCGGTAGCCCGGAGCACGTCTGCGAAGCCGCTGAAATCGGTATGGAACACAACCTGGGTCTGACCTGTGACCCGGTTGCCGGCCAGGTTCAGGTGCCCTGCATCGAGCGTAACGCCATCGCAGCCATGAAGGCGGTCAACGCCTCCCGTATGGCCCTGCGTCGTACCTCCAAGCCGCGCGTCTCGCTGGACAAGGTGATCGACACCATGTACGTCACCGGCAAGGACATGGACTCCAAGTACCGTGAAACCTCCCGTGGCGGTCTGGCCATCAAGGTGATGCAGGTTGCTTGCGAATAAATAGGGGTTGCGACCCTCATCTGAACAAAGGCGGGATATCCCGCCTTTTTTATTGTCCGAATGGAATGCGGGGCACTTATACCGGCATACCGACCATTTCACTGTAGGGCGTCGCTGATATGCCCCTGCTACGCCACCGCAATGCGGATTGCCTTGTCTGCAATTACATGCCTTGATTAACTCGTCTCAATGGATTGGAAGCGACGTTCTACCCTGCCAGTAACCTTTACCCGCTATCTTGCCCCGGTCACGATTTCACAACTAATCGATATCGAGATGACCCCTCAGCTCAATATCCCCCCTTTGGTCATACCCTTGTTTGGCAAGACGCGGTTACCGCTCACCCTTGCGAATTACATGCTGATAGCCATCTGTGTTGCACCTTCTTGATCAGGGCAAACAATCAAGTACACAAACAGGGGGTTAGCTCATCACTTTGGTCACAGCGCATCGCGCAAACTGGTTTTAGCACAGTTATCACCGCCCTCTTTACACCCTATTTGATGTACAGTGGAGGCCAAAAAAGCGCCCAAGGAAGGGTCTGAAAATAATCGATGAATTGGCCAATAGCCGTTGAAATGGAGGATATGAGCGTGCGCCACTCGCTATTTTTGTGAGCGCCAGCAAAGGTTGAGGATATGGTGTTGGGAGCAGATTGACTTTCTATTTAAACAGCGAAAAGTGAATATCACCAAAGGGAGGGTTTAATTTGGCCAGATCCTGTCACGGGATTATCGCAAGCTACCTCTCCGGAGCCGGAATGCGTCATGCAGAGTCACAAAGAATTAGCCCCGCTGGGCAGATCACACAACGGGGCTGGATATTCAGGATGGTTTTTTCAGGCTGGCCTTGTGCTGCTCCAGCAAATTCTCGGGAGGCGGCGGCACCTGCAGGTAGAAGCCCTGGCTGGTCAGCGCGGCCATCACCTTGCCGACATCAGCCAGTCCCAAGGGCTTGGCCGGATCCAGCTTGGTCATCAACACCAGCTCGGGACGCCCGAATGCGCTCAGCAGTGGCTCGGGAACACGGGAGAAATCCTCTCTTTTTTCAACAAAAAGGTAGGTCTCGGCTTTTTTGCGACTTTTATAGACTGCACACAACATGGAAATTGATATAATCCGACGAGTTTATTGCCTCTGATGGGGGCAAACTATAACATCAGGAATTGAATAACAATAACGGATTAGCATCTCTGCCTCGGGGAAGATTCATGGTTGAGCGCGATAACGAATTGAAAGGGACCACCTTCACTATTTCTGTGTTGCATATCAGCGATGGCGAGCCTGAGCGGATACGTCAGTTGTTGGCCGAAAAAGTGGCCCAGGCACCCTACTTTTTTAATTGCGCACCGCTGGTGATCAATGTTTCCCGACTGGAACATATTCCCGATTTCGAACAGCTCAAGGAGCTGGTGGAGTCCGAAGAGTTTGTGCTGGTCGGCATCACGGGTGCGCGCAGTGAAGAGATGAAGACGGCCGCCAAGGCGGTGGGACTGGCCGTGATGGCCTCGGGCAAGAGTCGCAAGAGCGAACCGGAACCCGAGCCTGCCCCCGCGCCAGCCGCGCCTGTGGTAGTTCCCGAGCCCGAACCCGCCCCCTTGATCCCGAGCAAGGTACATGTG
>NZ_QAJD01000021.1:0-2989 GCF_003061465.1 Aeromonas sp. HMWF017 | reverse complement strand
GGTATTGCTACCTGGCGCCTTTCGCATCTGCCTTGAACCGCCGTCGCGGCTCGCGGCCAGCAATCAGTTCATGCCGTAACGCTTGAGCTTCTTGCGCAGGGTGCCACGGTTGATACCCATCATCACGGCAGCGCGAGTCTGGTTACCACGGGTGTACTGCATGATCACGTCCAGCATCGGCGCTTCGACTTCGGAGAGAACCATATCGTACAGATCAATCACTTCCTGACCGTTCAACTGGGCCAGGTAGTTACGCAGGGCCTGTTGCACAGAGTCACGCAGGGGGCGCTGGGTCGGCTCGGCAGCGTGATTGTGAGTAGTTGTTACCAATGCATCAGAAGTCAGGGTTTGTTCGAACATATTCGGTCGGCTCTTTAGTTATCTTGTTAACCTAATCCATCGAAATACGCTTCGAGTGCCTCAAGTTGCGCGTCTGCGCAATCCAGGGCATTGAAGTGCTTACGGAATTCTCGGCCCGTCTCTTCTTCATCCAGATACCAGCCCACGTGTTTACGGGCTATGCGCGCTCCCAGATATGCACCATAAAACCGGTGCAGGTTGGTTACATGCTCGTTCATCAGGGTGCGAACCTCTTCCCTCTCGGGAGGCGGCAGCTTGGTGCCCGTCTCAAGAAAATGACGGATTTCCCGGAAAATCCAGGGTCGTCCTTGCGCAGCTCGGCCGATCATCACGGCGTCGACACCGGTATAGTCGAGGACATACCGGGCTTTCTCCGGGCTGTTGATGTCACCATTGGCGACAACAGGAATCGATACGGCCTGCTTAATCGCCCTGATCGTGTCGTACTCCGCTTCGCCCCGGTAGAGGCAGGCACGGGTACGACCATGCACGGCGAGGGCCGCGATACCGCAATCTTCGGCGATTCGGGCGATCTCCACGCCATTGCGGTTATCCGGATCCCATCCTGTGCGGATCTTCAAGGTGACAGGCACCTCCACTGCATCCACCACGGCCCGGCAAATTGCTTTGACCTGATCGGGGGCACGCAGCAGGGCGGAACCTGCCAACTTCTTATTCACTTTTTTTGCCGGACATCCCATGTTGATGTCGACGATCTGTGCGCCCTGCTCCACGTTGTAGCGGGCAGCAAACGCCATCATCTCGGGGTCGGCCCCGGCAATCTGGACCGATCGCAATCCGCCTTCTGCAGAGTGATCCATCCTCATCCGGGTTTTCTGGGTATCCCAGACATCCGGGTTGGCCAGCAGCATCTCGGAAACGGCCATGCCAGCCCCCAGTCGCAAACAAAGTTCGCGGAATGGTCGGTCAGTTACACCGGCCATGGGAGCCACAATCAAGGGAGTTTCAAGCGTGTGGGGACCTATCTGCATTCCACGGTTACCATCGGCTTAGGGCGGCGTATATTACGCATTTTTTAGGCAGGAGAAAAGGTTAGTATTTGAGCGTCAGCCATTTTTTTCTGAAAAAAACGTCGCGCCAAGGCTTGCAAATTCTGGAGTTATTGAAAAACGGCCAGATTGCTCGTGAGGGATGGCTGTACTACCTATGTCGGTTGTCTGCATAATTGTCAGTCCACTTGCCGGCCTGCTTTGCGTTATGATATCGGGCTTAAGTCGAGCAAATGCTCCAAACATTTATGCAACAAAAGCGGATTGGGGATCTATGACGTCAAGGTTCATTACATCACTCTGGCCGTGTCTGCTGGGGGCCGTGCTGGGGTCGGCACAGGCGCAGACCATCAGTTTCGGCGAAGCCTGGACCCGGGTCATCCAGCAGGATGAGGGGCTGGCCGCCGAGCAGGCCGGGGTCGATCGGGCCAAGCAACTGCGCGAGGCTGCCAAGGCCATGTATCTGCCCAAGGTGGATCTGGGGGCCAGCTATACCCACCTCGATCAGCCGATGGAACTTGATCTGATGGATCTCAACCCCATCGCCAACCATCCGGAAATGGTCAAAGCGTTGCAGCATATCCTGGGCGGGTTGCCGATCCCGCATTTCACGCCCGATGACTTCGTTACCCCGCTGACCAAACAGAACGTGGTGACCAGCTCGGTCAAGATGCTGTGGCCGCTGTTTGCCGGTGGCCGCATCGATGCGGCGCAGGATATCCGGCAGGCGCAGGTGAGCGAGGCGCAGCAGCTGCTGGTGCTCAAACAGCAAGCCACTTTCGAGAGTCTCTCCCAGACCTATTTCGGCGTCGTGCTGGCCGCTCAGGTGGTGCAGACCAAGCAGGAGATCGAAGAGGGGCTGGCCCACCATCTGGATCACGCCAAGAAGCTTGAAGCTCAGGGCCAGATCGCCAGGGTGGAGCGTCTTTCTGCCCAGTCGGCCTATGATCGGGCCCGCATCGATACCCAGAAGTCCCGCCGTGGCCTCGAGATCGCCGAGCTGGCCCTCGGCCATATGCTCAAGTTGTCCCGCGCCGAGCCCGACAGCGGCCTGTTCGTCAACCAGGAGCTGCCGCGCCTCGAGGGGCTGGTGAGCCAGACCCTGGAGGTTCACCCCGGCCTCAAGCTGCTCAGCGCCAAGAAAGAGCAGGCCAAGGGGTTGATCCGGATGGAGAAGGGCAAATATGCCCCCGAAGTATTCCTGTTCGGCAACTACAACCTCTATGAAGATGATTCACTGGCCGCCAAGACCGCGCCTGACTGGCTGGTGGGGGTGGGTGTCAGCATGCCGCTGGTGAGCCGCGATGGCCGCTCCGAGACGGTGCAGGCCGCCAAGAGTGCCGAGTTGCAGGTCAATCTGCTGCAAGCCAAGACCCGCCAGGATCTGGAGCTGCTGGTGGAGAAGACCTGGCGCGAGGCGGCGCAGGGGCTGGAGGAGTATCAATCTCTCTCCTCTACCCAGGCGCTGGCAGAGGAGAACGTACTGCTGCGTGACAAAGCCTTCGGTCAGGGGCTCTCTACTTCGCTGGATGTGGTGGATGCCCAGAACCAGCTGGCGGGGGTCAAGACCCAGCGCGCGGCAGCGGCCTATCAATATGTAGTGTCGCTGGCCCGCCTGC
>NZ_QAJD01000146.1:0-1324 GCF_003061465.1 Aeromonas sp. HMWF017 | reverse complement strand
TTTTCTGCTTGCAGGCTATGCTCTATATGACCATTCCCGAAGGATGTCGCGGGAGTGAAGACCTATTTCAAGGAACCCCTCCTATGTTCAAAAACATGTCTATTGGTCAGAAGCTGAGTGCTGGATTTGCCATTCTGGCCTTACTGGTTCTGGGCTTGGCTTGGTTCTCCATCAGCCAGTTGGCCAAGCTCTACGGTGATACCGAAACCATTACCACCAATTTGCTGCCTTCCACCCGCTATGCCAGCCAGATGCACGTTGCCATTCTGGATGCTCGTCGCTCCGAGCTCTCTCAGGTGATTGCGGGGCTCAACAAGGACGCCCAGGAGGTGAGTGAACGGACGCTCACCTTCAACAAGGCCAAGCTGGCGTTTGATACTGCAGCTCAAAAATATGGTGCAATGCCCTTTACTACCGATGAAGAAAAACAGACCTATGAGCAACTGCTTAATGCTGGCGCCAAGTATTTCTCGGTGCATGAGGAGTTGGTCAATGCGTTTGCTGCCGGTGATCTGGATAAAGTCAGAAGTCTGCGCAAAAACGAGACCAGAGCTGCTTTGGAAGAGGCGGGGGCAAAGTCACTGCGACTGCGAGAAATCAACAATGAAATTGCGGAGCAGATGACCAAAGGGGTGGCCGATCTTTACGACAGTGCCAGAACCATGAGCATTGTTGTCAGCCTGATCACCCTTGGCTTTGTCGTTGTGATTGCCTGGTTGCTGACCGGCCAGATCCGCAATCCGGTTATGGTTCTCCTTGAGCAGACTCGCAGAGTCTCTGCCGGGGATCTCACCTCGCGTATCGATATGCAGCAGTTCAACAACGACGAATTGGGTACGCTGGCCAAGGGGTTTGGCGAGATGCAGACCAATTTGCGTACTCTGGTCAGCGAAGTATCAGGTTCAGTGGTGCAACTTAGTTCTGCTGCCGAGGAGATCAGCTCGGTCGCCAGCCAGTCTGCCAACAATATGCATTCCCAGCAGCATGAGCTCAATCAGCTGGCAACGGCGATGAACGAGATGCAAGCCACAGTACAGGAGGTATCGCGCAACACCAGCGATGCTGCCAGTGCGGCCACTTCTGCCAGTGAAACTGCTGAACTGGGTGCCAAGACGGTCAATGATTCCATCCAGCGCATCGAGCGGGTGGCGAGTGCTATCGAGAGCACGGCAGTGGTGATCCGCCAGTTGGGTGATGACAGTCGCAACATCGGCATGGTGCTGGAAGTGATCCGCGGAATAGCCGAGCAGACCAACCTGCTGGCGCTCAACGCGGCTATCGAGGCTGCCCGTGCCGGTGAACAGGGTCGCGGGTTTGCGGTGGT
>NZ_QAJD01000145.1:60448-64281 GCF_003061465.1 Aeromonas sp. HMWF017 | reverse complement strand
CGATAATCTTCCCTTCATCCATAAAGAGCACCCGATCCGCCACCTGACGGGCAAAGCCCATCTCGTGGGTAACGCAGATCAGGGTCATCCCCTCGTCAGCCAGCTCGCGGATCACATCGAGCACTTCGCGGATCATCTCGGGGTCGAGGGCGGAGGTGGGCTCGTCAAACAGCATCAGCTCGGGTTGCATGCAGAGGGAGCGGGCGATGGCGACCCGCTGCTGCTGGCCGCCGGAGAGCTGGTGTGGGTACTTGTCGGCCTGCGCCTGAATGCGTACCCGCTCGAGCAGCCCGAGCGCCCGGGCTTTGGCCTCCTGAGGTTGCAACCCCAGGGTATGCACCGGTGCCACCATCAGGTTTTCCAGCACCGTCATATGGGGGAAGAGGTTGAACTGCTGAAACACCATGCCAACCCGACCTTGCAGGCGGCGCAGGTAGGAAGGGGTCACCGGCTCGCCAAACAGGAACAGCTGGCCGCCGTCGATCCCCTCCAGCCCGTTGATGGTGCGGATCAGGGTCGATTTCCCCGAGCCTGACGGGCCACAGATGACCCACTTCTCTCCCCGTTCAATGGTGAGATCGATGTGATGAAGAGCCTGAAAGTCGCCATAGAATTTGTCGACGCCACAAAAGCGCACACAGGGTTGCGAGCTGGTCAAGAAGCGGGTTCCACTGAGAATCATTTACGCCATGGTATTGATTTTATAGGGGGATGACAAAGAAAACCCCCTTGTCAGTATCCTGATGCCTATTCACAATGGCGCCATTTCGTGATGACAGGAGCTTTTCATGCGTATTACATCCTTGCTTGCCGGTTCGCAGGTGCAACTGTTGATGCCGCCCGCGGTTCGCTATCGCTGCGTCATTTTTCTGCTGTTGCTGGTGAGTTGGGGCGTGGTGGCGGCCTCCTTGTGGGATGGCTGGGGCGCCATGGCGCTGCTCAACTGGGTGGGCGTGGTCTTTGGTGGCATCACCGGGATCATGGTGTCGCTGCCCCGCAGCTGGCAGCCCTGGCGCCTGGCGGAGCTAGGGTGGGACGAACAGCATATCTATCTGCTCAATGGCAACAAGGATGAGGCGCTGGCGCTGCCCCGCAACCAGCTGGTGGCGCTCGAACGGGAGCGGCGAGTGGGCCACGACGGCCAGTGGCTCGACTTCAGCCTCGATCTGCAACTGAGTGAAGAGGAGCTGGCGGCGGCCGTGGCCTTGCTGGATCTCAAGGCGGGGGAGCTGCATCTGGTGAGCCCGTCAGTCTATCGCTTCGGCTTTAAACGGGCCTGGCACGGTCGCCGGATGCTGGCGCAACGGTTGTCAGATCTGCAATCGGCCTGAGTCGACTATTTTCTCGACAATTCCCGGCAAAGCTCAGATACTGCCAGTGACTCGAATTGATCTTGTCTGCACTGTTAACCCAAGAGATCAATCACTTGACGACAGTGTGGAGAAGGCCACGGCATGAAGCCATGGCAGGTCCGGCATAGGGGTTGTGCCCTTACCGTTATGCTGGGAATTGCATAGAGAAGGCACCTTGAATCGAGAGTGGATGGCATGAAGATTTACGTAGGAAATCTGTCGTACCGGATGACGGCCGACGAACTGAAAACCCTGTTCAGCCAGTTTGGACAGGTCGACAAGGTTGATATCATCATCGACCGCGATACCGGCCAGTCAAAGGGGTTTGGTTTTATTGAAATGCCGGTCAATGGCGATGCCGAAAAGGCCATCGCGGGTCTGCATGGCACGGAAGTCGGTGGCCGTACCATCACCGTCAACCAGGCCAAACCGAAGACAGATGCTCCCCGTGGTCGCCCGCAACAGCGCCATCGCTAAGGTGCCTTTGCAATGAAAAACGGCATGGGTTTCCCCATGCCGTTTTTGTTTCTGGATGTTTTGCTGTTATCAGGGTACGTCGTAACCGAGCGCCGCCTTGCGGATGCGGAACCACTGCTGGCGGTTTAGCTCGATGGATTCGGCTGCCACGGCGGCGGCAATCCGCTCCCGCTTGCCGGAGCCAATCAATGGCAGCGGCTGGCTCGGCAGCATCATCACCCAGGCGTAGACAACCTGCTCGATAGTCTGGGCGCCCACTTCGTGGCGTATCTGCTCCAGCTCGGCGCGCAGCGGGGCAAAGGCGTCATCGCTGAACAGTCGGCCGCCGCCGAGACATGACCAGGCCATCGGCTTGATGCCAAGCTGCTGGCACTGATCCAGGGTGCCATCGAGGGTCCCTTCCTGATGAAGCGGCGAGATCTCCAGCTGGTTGGTGACCAGCGGGAAGGGGAGGCGCGATTGCAGCAGCTCGAACTGTCGGGCGGTGAAGTTGGATACCCCGGCGTGCTTGATCTTGCCCGCCTGTTTCAGGGTGATAAAGGCGTCGGCCACTTCATCTGCGTTCATCAGGGGATCCGGGCGGTGGATCAGCAGCAGGTCCAGATGGTCGGTGCCGAGCTTGCGCAGCGAGGCCTCGGCGCTGGCGATGATATGGTCCTTGCCGGTGTTGTAGTGGTTGAGAGCATGCTCCGGCTTGGCGGTGAGGGCGATGCCGCACTTGGTGACAATCTCCATCCGCTCGCGCAGAGAAGGTTCGAGGCGCAGGGCGTGGCCAAAGGCCTCTTCGCACTGATAGCCACCATAGATATCGGCGTGATCGATGGTGGTGACCCCCAGATCCAGATGATATTTCATCAGGTCGAGTAGAGCGGCCGGAGAGAGCTGCCACTCCATCAGGCGCCAGTAACCCATGATGAGGCGAGAGAAAGTGGGGCCTTGCGGATGCAGGGCGACACGGGATACAGACATGGTTGACTCCTTGAAAAACACGATGCGAAAACGATGTGCAACATAGATGACTGCGGGCATCTTGGCCTCATGTGGCTGGCAAAGCAATAATGGGCAGTGGCATGATTCGAACTTTGGTTCTGACCGCAGAGTAGGGGAGAGAGTTGGATGGAAGGATTTGCCGAGCGCTTGCAGAGCCTGATCGGGGAGATGAGCGTGAGCGCCTTTGCCCGCAAGGTGGGGCTCAGTGAAGCGCTGATCCGCAAATATTTGAAGGGAGCCGAGCCTGGCCTGGCGCGGGCCAACCAGATCGCCATGGGGGCTAACTGTTCGCTGGAGTGGCTGGCGACCGGATGCGGTTATCTCTACCGTCAGGCGGAAGTGGTAGACAGGGAAGCGCTGGCCGCGGCACAGCAACTGCTGGGCGAGCAGCAACCCGGGGTGGGGTGGCCGGATGAGGAGACGCTGGTCACCCTGCTCGCCTATTACCAGTTTTTGCGTACCCACAAGAAAGCGGACGGTTTTCTCGATCTGGCGCTGGCGCGGGAGTTTGGTCGCCATCTGGGGGAAGCGTGATGAGGGGCATATTACCCTTTGGTCGTGTCACGGCCGGTTGAGTATTCTGATACGCTCTAAGCAAGATAACTCTCCATGGAATGGGCGATGAGCTACTTGATCCTCGGAAGCGGTGCGCTGGGCTCGGCGCTGGCAAGAGAGCTGATGGCAAGGGGGGAGTCCTTCCTTCTGGCTGGGCGCACCTATCCAAAAGGGATCGAGATGGGGGCCTTCTTCCCGCTGCAAGAGGTGGACGCCATCTCGTTCGACGCCCTGTTTACCCTCTACGACACCGATCCGCTTCCCACTGTGGTGATCAACACCATCGGCCTGTTGCACGATGTCAGCTTTATGCCAGAGCGGCGGGTCGAAGAGGTGCACCCCAAGTGGCTGTGCGACAGCCTGCTGGCCAATGCCTGGCCAACACTGGCGCTGGCTGCCCGTTTCAGTCGGTTGATGGGCAATGACCATCCGCTGTGGCTCTGTGCCATCTCCGATCTG
>NZ_QAJD01000145.1:32330-60438 GCF_003061465.1 Aeromonas sp. HMWF017 | reverse complement strand
CCATCACCGCCAATCTGGAGGGGGGGCGTTACAGCTACCGGATGAGCAAGGCGGCCCTCGACATGGGGGTGAAAACGCTGGCCCTCGAGTGGGCGCAACGTTTCCCGCAAGCGGGGGTGGTGGCGGTGGCGCCTGGCTTGATGGAGTCCCCGATGAATGCTCCCTTTCTGAGCGAGTTGCCTGTGGAACAATTACAGGAGCCTGCCGAGGTGGCGGTGAAACTGCTCAATCTCATCAAGGGGTTATCGTTGACCCAATCGGGTCAGCTACTGGATCTCAACGGTCAGCCGCTGCCTTGGTAAATCCCGCCTGCGGGTTCTATGGACGTCTATTGGCTTCACATTCTGCTCATGCGCCCCTTGCCAAGCGAGGGGCGCATGGCTAACGTCACTCTCCTGTTTCAGGAGGGATCTCATGCGCTATATCGATTTACGAAGTGACACCGTCACCCAGCCTACTGACGCCATGCGTCAAGCCATGCTCCACGCCGAAGTCGGTGACGATGTCTATGGTGAAGATCCGGGCGTCAACGCGCTGGAGGCCTTTGGGGCCAGATTGCTGGGCAAACAGGCGGCGCTGTTTGTGCCGTCCGGCACCATGTCCAATCTGTTGGCGGTGATGAGCCACTGTCAGCGCGGTGAGGGGGCCATCCTCGGCAACGCCGCTCACATCTATCGCTATGAAGCGCAGGGGAGTGCCGTGCTGGGCTCAGTGGCCTTGCAACCCTTGCCGATGCAGCGCGATGGCACACTGGCATTCGATGATATCAAGGCCGCGCTGGCCCCTGATGATGCCCACTTCGTCCAGACTCGCCTGATCTGCCTTGAGAACACCCACAACGGCAAGGTGCTGCCGCTCTCCTATCTACAGGAGATGGGGGCATTCGTTGCCGAGCGCGGCTTGAAGCTTCATCTCGATGGCGCCAGGCTCTTTAACGCCGCCGTGGCCAGCGAGACCCCGGTCGAGGTGATCGCTGCACCGTTTGACAGTATCTCGATTTGTCTCTCCAAGGGGTTGGGTGCACCGGTGGGCTCGCTGCTGGTGGGCAGCCACGATTTCATCGCCCGTGCGCGCCGCTTACGCAAGATGCTGGGAGGTGGCATGCGCCAGGCGGGCATTCTGGCGCAAGCCGGTCTGTTTGCCCTCGAGCAGCATGTGACCCGTCTGGCCGATGATCACCGCCGTGCCAAACGGCTGGCCGAAGGGTTGGCTGCACTGCCGGGCATCGAGCTCGACCTCTCGCTGGTGCAGAGCAACATGGTGTTCCTGCGGCTGCGTGAGGGGGAATCGGCCCCTCTGCTGGCCTTTATGAAGGAGCGGGGGATCCTTTTCTCCGGTTACGGCGAGCTGCGGCTGGTGACTCATCTGCAGATCAACGATGACGATATTGAAGAGGTGATCGACGCTTTCACCGAGTATCTCGGGGCGCGTTGAGGCGGCTCGGTGAGGTAGAGGTTATACTGAGACCTGTTTATACCGAAATAACAGAGGGCGCCGCGGCGCCCTCTGTTATTTGCAGCAAGCTCAAGCCTGCCGCTGGCCGCTCATCAGCATGGCCTCATCGGTGGCATCGTAGATCATCACCGCAATGTGGGTCACCTGACCGCCGAAATCGGCCAGTGGTACCAGGGTCAGGTTCTGGAACATGTGGGGGGCCGAGCCGGTAATGGGGCGATAGTTGGAGAAACGCAGCAGATAGGGCTTCTGCTCCCAGGTGCTGAAGGCGCGGTTATTGAGCTTGAAGACCATGTTGGCCTTGCGCTCGAACCAGGCTTTGTCCACATCGGGGAAGAGCTCGAACAGTACGCCATCGCGCACGTCACTGGCCAGTCGGCCGCTGTGGCTCTCCATAAAGCCGTTCCACACCTGTACCTTGTACTCCTTGTCGAGCACTACCAGGCCTACGTCCAGGTTCTGGACTATGTTCATCAGCCAATGAAATTCACGGATTTCCATAGTCACTCCTAGAGCATGTGCATGATTTTGTTGTTCATGGTGGCGATGGAATCTTCGGTAAACAGCAGCAGCAGATCACACTGCACCGCATAATCCTGGATCCGGTAGTTGATCTCGATGGCAAGGGTACGGCGCCAGCGACTCTTGTTGGTATTGATCAGCTCGTTGATGGATCTGTGCTGGCCAAGGACCACAGGGTGGCCCTGACTGAAGGGGGTATCTAGCTGGTTGGCGTAGCCGCGCAGAAAGGCGCCGATCAGCACGTTGGCGGTATCCATCAGCAGTTCGAGTTCGGCGGTGCGATCCAGCGCACCCGGATGGTTCATCAGCTTGGCCAGATCCTGAAAACTGGCGTCATGGAACAGCACGAGCGCCTCGCCAGCAATCCCTGCGCCGATAAAGCCCTGACAGACGGCAGAGAGGGTGTCAGAGTCTGCGGCAGCCGAGAGGGCCATGTGCAGCTCGGAGACCTCCAGCACGTTGACGTTGGGGATGGGCAGTACCACGAAGGCGTTGAGCAGGCGGGCCAGCAAGTCGGCCGCCTGACCCATGGAGACGTTGGCCAGCTCCTGATAGACGTCACGAATCTCCGGGGTGATGATGACACCCGCATCGGCGATCACCCCGCTGGGCAACGATTCGGCTGCGCTCGGCTGACCGATTGGGGCTGCGCTCCAGAAGCCATGCTTTTTGAGCAGGGCGAGCAGGGTGTCAGGGGCGGCAGGCTTCTTGATGAAATCGAGCGCCCCCAGCCCCATGACCCGCTGATAGGCTTCTGGCTGGATATCGCCGGAGACCACGATCACCTTGTTGCGCAGACCCTCCCGTTGGAGGGTCTCCAGCACGCCGTAACCGTCCATTTCCGGCATGGTCAGATCGAGGAAGATGAGATCGCCATGACCCATCAGCACCTGTTCGATCCCTTCGAGACCATTGGCTGCGTAGTGCAAATCGACTTTCCAGTCGGCCGGGAGCGCCCGCGCCAGCTGTTTGCGGGCGAACCCGGAGTCATCACATATCAATACATTCATGGCGTTAGGCAGGCTCTGTTGGCAAGGGATGCTATAAGTGTGGCCCGCTAACGGTCAGATGCAATGGGTGAGGCTATCACCTTGTGAAAATTGATTGTCCCACTGCCGATTGCGATAGCGTGCTGAGTATTTTTCAACAAATTCAACGAACATCTTAACACGCAACGGAGCGAACTGGTGCTGGCAACACAACATGTAGAAGGGGCGATTGCCGGTTTGCCAGTCGGTCAGTACCGGCACCAGCTGCTCGTCATGGAGGAAGCTGCTCAGATAGTGCAGCGGGGCGTTGACGATCCCCAGATGACGTCGGGCTGCGCGTACCGCGGCCTGGGTCTGGTTGACGGTCAGTTTGGCGCTGCGTTTGATGCAGACGCTCTGGCCATCCTTGTCGGTCAGCTGCCAGTGCTGGTGAGGCCAGCAGTAGATGAGATCGTGCTCTTCCAGCTGGTTGGGATGGGAGGGGGTGCCCTTTTTGGTCAAATAGAGTGGTGAGGCAAACAGACCGTACTCGATATGGCCGAGACAGATCGCATTGGGCAGCGACTGGGGCAGCTCACCGTTGAAGAACACCAGATCCCGATCATTGTCGAACAGGTGCTG
The DNA here is from genome assembly GCF_003061465.1 of Aeromonas sp. HMWF017. Taxonomy (NCBI): domain Bacteria; kingdom Pseudomonadati; phylum Pseudomonadota; class Gammaproteobacteria; order Aeromonadales; family Aeromonadaceae; genus Aeromonas; species Aeromonas sp. HMWF017. Next base: position 56,851 of record NZ_QAJD01000145.1, on the reverse strand, counting down.
GTGATCATTGGTCTGGGTGATATCGAACTGTACCTCGGGATAGTGCAGTCCGAATTCGGCCAGCATATCGATGAGGATGGTGTTGGAGAGCGCGATCGGCGCAGCTATCCGGATAAGCCCGGTGATGTCGGCCTCTTGACCCTGGATCTCGCTGGTGGCCTGCTCGATTTGTGCGAGTGGCGTGCAGAGACGTTCGTAGTATCTGAGGCCATCATCGGTCAGGCGGAGCTTGCGGGTAGAGCGATGTAGCAGGGAGCAACCCAGTTGCTCTTCCAGCTGGGAAATGCGTCGACTGATGGTGCCTGTTGGCATGCCCAGTGCGGCTGCAGCGTGGGAGAATCCTCCCTCTTGCACCACCTTGACGAACAGGTAGAACTCTTCGATGTGCTTCATAAACGCTGTTCTGGGTGTAACAAGGGGGCAACCATAAAAAGAGCGTTCCGGGTTGGCAAGGGTAATTCAGCGTTTAATTGATCTGGATTCGATTTCTGTTGATACCAGTTATCCACCCGCCCGTCATCTCAGTTTCCCCGAGCTGGTGATTATTTTGGCACGATGTCAAATGGTACTGCGGCAGTGATGCTTGCCATATTCCCTGATTTGTTCCGCTATAACCGCGGGCGAAGGCCGATATTGCAACCTGATGGAAGGGCGCAGGGTTGCTCTGGGTGCTCAGTTGGGGTGGTTTGCCATCCACAGCCAATGTGATGCAGATCATATATTCGGGTTTTGCTTATTGCCTGTTGAAAAATGAATTTGGGGTATATCAATTCCGCCTTAGTGAACTATTTTTGTCCGTTTTGGCGTTTTTTTGGCTGTTTATCCATCCGCTTGGTTAATTAATGGAAGCTTTGTGACAGAGAGTGATGACTATTTCCACCATTGATTTAAATGTTAATAACAAGTTTGTCGCAGCAAATATGCAATTGCGCTTTCAAGGTCTCGAGTGGATAGCTCTTAGTGCTTGTTTTTACTGGGGAAAAAAGTTAAAAATCGACTATATGATTTGCCTGGATTAACAGGGTCCTTGGCTGAGTCCTTTGTAGTATTGCCTTACAGGCTGCCCTGTTGTTGATATCTGAAATAGTTTTGTCCGCTCTTGGCTATGTGAAAAGGGATAATGGCCAAGATGTATTTGCACCTTGCATTCTGCAGCTAGCGGTTTGCCAGATCTGTTTTCCGGTTAACCAGTGACCATCCAGCATGAATGACCTTGACCAGATGAATACGCTTGACGAACGGTTACTGAAGACGATGGATGTTCTGCATACCCCGATCTGGGTTTATGACATCGAGCATCACCATATTTTCTGGGCAAACAGCGCCGCGCTCTCCGTGTGGGAGGCGACGTCTCTCGACGAACTCTGCTCCCGCGACTTCTCTGCCGATATGGCAACCGCCATCGATCTGCTGCTACAGCGCTATCTGGGTGATTTTCAGCAGGGGCGCAGTTACAACGAGTGGTGGACCCTCTCCCCAAAGGGGGTCAAGAAGCAGATCTATCTACGCCTCTCTGGCATTCAGCTGGCTGGCCGTCTGATGATGATGACCGAAGCGGTGCTCGACTCCGATACCCTCTATCAGGAGTCCTCGCTGGCAACCGGCGATACCCTTGCCTGCCTGTTCGATAGCCATGGTGTGTTCGAGAGTGGCAACTATCACTTCGAAATGTGTTTCGGCCACCAGATCGCCAAGCTCTCCCAGGTTTTCTCCGGCAATGATGACAGCTTCTACCAGAAGCTCTCCCGTCTCGATGAAGTGGTGACCGAGGGGGAGTGCCGTACCCTCAAGGGGATGCGCTGGTTCCAGTATCAGTTCCGCTATATCCAGCAGGGGGCCCGCATTCTGCTCACCATGCGGGATATTACCGATCGCAAACTCGAAGAGCTGGAGCATCGCCACCTCGCCTGGCACGACTCCCTGACCGGCCTGCTCAACCGTTATGGCTTGATGAAATCCCTCGAGGCCTATTGCGGTCTGGGTGAGCGTTTCGCGCTGGTGTTCATGGATCTGGACAACTTCAAGCTGGTCAACGACAACTACGGCCACAAGGCGGGAGATCGCCTGCTGGAGCGCGTTGCCGGTCGCCTCAAGCAGATTTGCCCGCGGGATGTGGAGCTGGCTCGCCTCGGTGGCGACGAGTTCACTGCGCTGGTGCCGCTGGGCAATCAGGGGGATCGGGCGCAAGAGGTGGCCGATCAGATGCTCTCCCAGATGACCAAGCCGCTGCAACTGAGCGGGCTGCCGGAGGTGACCATCGGCGGCAGCATCGGTATTGCCATCTATCCCGATGATGCGGATGACGGGGACAACCTTATCACCCGTGCCGATATGGCCATGTATCAGGCCAAGCAGATGGGGCGGCTGCGCTGGCAGCGTTTCACCCCCAGCATGCAACAGACCCTGCAGCGCAAGCTCAATCTCAAACAGTTTCTGGCCAAGGCCATCGGCCGTCAGGAGCTGAGCCTCTGTTACCAGCCGCAGGTCGATGCCGCCAAACGGCGTCTGATCGGTTACGAGGCGCTGCTGCGCTGGTACAACCCGGTGCTCGGCCATGTGTCGCCGGTGGAATTTATCCCGCTGGCCGAAGAGATGGGGCTGATCCGCGAGATCGGCAGCTGGGTGCTCTCCACCGCGCTGGCACAGGTCGCCAGCTGGCAGAAGCGCTTCCATCAGCGGGTGCCGGTCTCCGTCAACCTCTCCGGTTTCCAGCTCTCGTCGGCGCTGCCCGGGCAAGTTCGCCAGCAGCTGGAGCTGCACGGGGTGGATGCCTCCCTGTTGACGCTGGAGCTGACCGAAACCGTGCTGATGCTCGATATGAAGGGGTGCCTCGGCATTCTCGACGATTTGAGCGAGCAGGGGATCAAGATTGCCATTGACGATTTCGGTACCGGCTACTCCTCGCTGGCCTATCTCAACCGGTTGCCGATCAACAACATCAAGCTGGATCGCTCCTTCGTGGTCGGTCTCAACTTGCCGGTGATCCGGGCGACTGCGGCCATGGCCACCAATCTGGGGTTGGGGATCATGGCGGAAGGGGTGGAGGAGCCTCACGAGCTGGCCGCCCTGCAGACCCAGGGGTGCCATGTGTTCCAGGGATATCTGTTCAGCAAGCCGCTGACTGTAGCGCAAGTCGAGGCGAACGGCTTTGTGGTGGAGTGCCAGGTTGGGCGTTATCCACTGCTAGATGCCGTAATGGCAGAGTAACAAGTGTGCGTTAGACCACAACTTGGGATTTTATTCCGTAATATTTAATCAAAATTAATCATTCTTTTGCGATCGGTCATGAGACGGATTGGCTGGAGTTGCTAGCATGCGACCTCGTTTCTAGGGAAAGGAGTATCGCAATAATGAGTCATGCTGCTGTCAATGACCGTCCGGCCAGCCCTCCCAAGGGTTGGCTGAACCGTTTCCTCAATGGCGTCGAGAAAGCCGGGAACAAATTACCCGACCCCGCCATGCTGTTCCTCTACGCCTTGCCGATCGTCTGGGTCGGTTCCTGGGTGTTGTCACAATTCCAGTTTGATCTGGTCAACCCCCGTACCGGGGAGGCGGTAGTGGTCAACAACCTGCTGACCGGTGCCGGTCTGGCCGAGTTTCTCTCCACCATGGTGACCACTTTCACCGGCTTTGCCCCGCTGGGGATCGTGCTGGTGGCCATGCTCGGGGTCGGGGTGGCCGAGCAGTCCGGTTTTATCAATACCGGTCTGAAAAAGTTGCTGAAAGTGACGCCTGCCCGTTTTCTCACTCCCATGCTGATCCTGGTAGCGATCGTCAGCCACACCGCCGCAGATGCGGGTTATGTGCTGGTGATCCCCATCGGTGGCATCATCTTTCACGCTGCCGGACGCCATCCGCTGGTGGGGATCGCCGCTGCCTTTGCCGGCGTTTCCGGCGGTTTTGCCGCCAACTTCCTGCCCTCCGGCGGGGATGCGCTGCTGCAGGGTTTTACCCAGTCCGCCGCTCAGTTGCTCGATCCTGACTACATGGTCAACACCCTGTGCAACATCATCTTTACCGGTGCCTCTTCGCTGCTGATCATCTGCGTCGGCTGGTTCATCACCGAAAAGGTGGTGGAGCCGCGCCTCAAGCATGTGGCGCTCAACGAGGATCTGGAGAGTGCCGACGAGATGGGGCGCTACAGCGCGCAAGAGAGCCGGGCCTTCAACTGGGCCGGGTTTGCCATGCTGGCGGCTATCGTGCTGCTGGCGCTGGCGCTCTCTCCGAGCGATTCACCGCTGCGTGCTGCCGATGGCTCCCTGACCACCTTTGCCGCGCCGGTGATGAAGTCCATAGTGCCGCTCATTTTCCTGCTTTTTATCCTGCCCGGGATTGTCTACGGCTTTGTCGCAGGCAGCTTCAAGAGTGGCAAGGATGTGATCGATGCCATGTCGGCCACCATGAACAAGATGGGCTCCTACATGGTGATGGCCTTCTTCTGCGCGCTCTTTATCAAGGCGTTTGGCGACTCCAACCTGGGCACCCTGCTGGCCCTCTCCGGTGCCGAGGTGCTCCATGCGCTGGCGCTGCCCGGTGAGGTGACTATCGTCGGGATGATCCTGCTGACCGCCAGCGTCAATCTGGTAGTCGGCTCGGCCTCCGCCAAGTGGGCGCTGATCAGCCCGATCCTGGTACCCATGTTGATGGCGGTGGGGATCTCCCCCGAGCTGACCCAGGCGGCCTATCGGGTCGGGGATTCTGCTTCCAATATCATCACCCCGCTGATGGTCTTCTTCCCGCTGGTGGTGGTCTATTGCCAGCAGTATGTGAAGAGCACCGGGATCGGTACCCTGGTCTCCATGATGCTGCCCTACTCGCTGGCCTTCCTGGTGAGCTGGACGATTTTCCTGCTACTCTACTGGGCGCTCGGCTTCCCGCTCGGGTTGCAAGCCCCTTACGTCTATCCGGCCCCTTAAGCTGGGTGTGCGAGGGAGCCTTGGGCTCCCTCGTTTTTTTCGCTATGGTGTTACCTCACTCTGGAGGTGCCATGAATCAGACCATCGATCTTATCCTTTCCCATCGCTCCATTCGTCAGTTCACTGCCGAGCCGATCGCACCGCAGCAGCTGGATGCCATACTCGCCGCCGCCCAGTCAGCCTCGACCTCGAGCTTTTTGCAGGTGACCAGTATTGTGCGAGTCTGCGAGCCCGAGGCGCGTCAGCAGTTGGCCATGCTGGCGGGCAATCAACCCTATGTGGTGCAGGCGGCCGAGTTTCTGGTGTTCTGCGCCGATTACCACCGCCACACCCAGATAGTGCCCGAGGCCCAGACCGGCTATGCGGAGCAGTTGCTGATCGGTGCCATCGACGGCGCCCTGATGGCGCAAAACGCCCTTCTGGCGGCCCAGTCGCTGGGGCTGGGCGGGGTCTATATCGGCGGCATTCGCAACCATCCGTCCGAGGTGAGCGAGCTGCTGGGCTTGCCCCATCAGGTGATCCCGCTGTTTGGCCTCTGCCTTGGTCATCCTGCCCAGCAGCCGGAGCAGAAACCCCGTCTGCCTAGGGGATTGGTGGTGCATCAGGAGCGCTACCAGCACGAGCTGGATCACGACCTGCTGGCCCGGTACGATCAGCAGATCGCGGACTACTATCAGGCCCGCAGCAGCAACAACAAACAGCAGACCTGGAGTGGCCAGATCCGCGCCATTCTGGGCAAGGAGTCCCGCCCTTTTATGCTGGGATTCCTGCAATCGCGGGGCTTTAACCTCAAGTAATGGCGCTGATGGGCGATACTATGGGGAGGTGACCGTCATGGTCATCATCCCCTGATCCTGCAATCTCTCCCTGAGACCGGGGGCACAGCTTGGTGACAAATCGTGGGCAAGGGGGGATCTGCAGGCTACCTTAAGTGGGTAAGCTGTTGTAGGATCACGCAATTGGATAGGAACAGGGGTTTGGACATCCTATGATTTTAACTTTGGTATTGCTGTCTATTGGCGCACTCCTGTTTTTGGTTATCGCCTATAACGTGGTGCAGCAATATAAGCAGAAGGCAGAGGCGGACAAGCGTCACGCCGTTGCCAGACACAAGACGGTGGCTGACGAGACCGAAGAAGTGTTGCTGAACGTCAATCTGGTGCCTTTCTCCAAGAACATGGTGTTGCTGTTGCAGCACCGGATCCTTGATGCCTATCGCGCCATCGCCCAGGTGATGCCGAACAATCAGATCAAGCAGCGTATCGTTGATGTGCAGACCCAGATCAAGAATGTGCAGGAGAACTACAGCGCGCAGGATGAGGGGCACTTCAAGACGCCCGAGTCCGATCGCCAGGCTATCCAGATGCTGCAGCTGGTCAAGAAGATGCGGGCCGTGCTGCGGGTCGAGCACAACAAGGGCAAGATTGATCCGCAAGGGTTTGCCCAAGAAGATCGCCGCCTTGAGCTGATGCAGCTCAAGATCAACATCTCGAATCTGGTCAAACGGGCGATGGATGCCCGCATTCAGGGCCAATATGGTACATGCCGCCAGCTCTATACCAAGGGTCTGTCGGCCATGGCGAGCGTGGGCGACAAGGATCCCTATCTGCTGGCCCGTGAAGAAGATATGCGTCAGGGGCTCAAGGAGCTTGAAGAGCTGCAGCAGCAAAACAGCGCGCAGGATCTGCAAAACATCAAGGACAAGGAAGCTGACGAGCTCGATGTCCTGTTTCAACCCAAGAAGAAATGGTAAGCATGTCCCACCCACTCGATTCCACACTGGGGCCAATGGCCCCATTTGTTTCTCAGCTGTTGGCCGAACTGGCCGCCACTGGCGTCACCATTTCCCGGCCAACGGTCGATCACCTCTGTTATCGGGCGGCTACCCTGCAGGAATACCGCGCGCTATGTGCTGTGCTGGCCGAGGCGGGCTCCTTGCTGGTGGAGGGGATGATTGGCGGACGTCCCATCGCCACTTATCAGTTGCATCAGCCGCTGTTGGCTGGTGAGGTACAGGTACCCTGTATCGAGCTGGCTGCACCGAAACCGGGTCGCGTCCATCAGGCGGGGCTGGAACATATCGAGCTGGTGGTCACTTCACTGCAAGATCTGGTAGCGTGCTATCCCGAGCTGCCATTCAAAACCGGCAACATGCAGAATAGCCGCAACCCCGATATTGGCCTGATGTTGCCCTCCGGACAGATCAAGTTTCATCTGCGCTCGCTGGCGGAGGTGATCGCCGAAGAGATGGCGACTGGTGCTGTGGTCGCGGTGCCTGCGGATTATTTCGATCAGGAGTGATCCTGCGCTCAATGCGGTGCGAGCCTGACAGGCTCTTGAATAACGCAGCAAAAGGGGTCACCGGTGTGACCCCTTTTGTTATCTGGCGGTGCTGGGTTGCGAGAGCGCCATCTGCTCGTGGGTGACCCTGTTTGCGCTGAGCCCGTTACCCGTGTCGGTGGGGTTGCTGGGCGGGCAGTGGCGATTGGCTTCGCTGCTTGAGACGGCCGAGCCAGAGGCTCAAGCCCGCCGTCAGGATGAGGACCAGTTCAATCCCCATGACCAGACCGCCTAGCTCACCCTGCTCCCAGAAGGGGTGCAGGTAAAGTCCCCCCAGACTGGCTCCCAGATAGTAGGCCACCAGATAGAGGGAGGAGGCGAGGGCGCGGTTGTGTTCGACATGATGACCGACCCAGGCACTGGCGCAGGCGTGTGCCAGGAAAAAGCCGAAGCTGGAGATCAGCAAGCCACTCAGGATCCCGGGCAGGCTAGCTTGCAGCAGCCACAGACTGCCGAGGGCCATCAGGGCGATCCCGACCAGCAGCATGCGTTGTGCCCCCCAGCGATTGGCAAATCGGCCGCTCAGAGAGGAGGCCACCGTCCCTGAGAGATAGGTGAGAAACAGCATGCCGAGCCACTGGGTGGGCAAGGAGAAAGGGGGCTTGGCCAGCAGGAAGGTGAGATAACTGAACTGGTTCAGAAACACCATAAAGTTGAGCCCGCCGATAAGGTAAGCCCCTACCAGCAAGGGATTGGTCAGGTGTTGTTGCAAGGCGCGGGCAAATTGGCCGCGAACGGGGGCGCTCGCCACAAAGCGGGTCTGATGGGGCAGCAGCCAGAAGACCAGCGGCAGCAGTAACAGGCTGATTACACCGACCCCCAGAAAGGTATGCTGCCAGTCGCCAAACCAGCCCGCCAACAGACCGCCGACCACTCGACCGGCAATGCCACCGAGGGAGTTGGCGGCAATATAGACCCCCACCGCCGAGAGCAGCGCCCGTTTGCTGAACTCTTCCCCCATATAGGCAATCGCGGTCGCGGGCAGTCCTGCCAGCAGCGCGCCCTGCAGGATGCGTAGCAGCAGCAGGGTGCCAAACTGCTCAACCAGCGGGATTAACAGTGAGAGCAGGACCGCCAGGGTGAGGGTACCCAGCATGACCTGCCGACGGCCATGGCGATCCGCCAGTCTGGCGCAGATCAGCAGGGAGGCGGCGAGGCCTGCAGTGCATCCTGCCAGGGTCCAGCTGGCCGAGAGGGAGTTGACCGAGAAGACCTCGGCAATCAGGGGTAACAGGGGATGGGTCTGGTAGAGGTTCAGAAACACCAGAAAAGAGCCCAGGCTGAGGGCCAGGGTTGCACGTATCCACTGGCGACTTCCAACTTCAATCATTGCGTATTGTCCTGACTACTTTTGGTCAGGGTAGAGTCCTTGCGGTTATAAATATAATATATTTAAGTTATCTATCCCATAAGATGAATTGATACATGGATCTGAAACAGCTCACCTATCTGCTGGCGGTCAGGGATGCCGGCTCATTTACCAAGGCAGCTAACAGTCTGCATGTGGCACAACCGGCCATCAGCATGGCCATCGCCAAGCTGGAGCAGCAGCTCGAAATGCGGCTGTTTGATCGACAGGACCGGGCGGTACGGCTCACCCCTGAGGGAGAGGTGCTCTGTCGCCATGCCGAGCGTCTGTTGCTGCAGATGCATCAGGCCGAGGCCGAGATGGCCGAGCTCAAGGGGCTGGAGCGGGGGGAAGTGCGGATCGGGATCCCCTACATGATGGGCTCCTACTATTTCCCCCCTCGTCTGATGGCCTTCAAGCACCGCTACCCCGGCCTCAAGATCCGGGTCGAAGAGGCCGGTACCCGCGAGCTGCTCAGCCGGATGGTGGATGGCTCCCTCGATCTGGCCATTCTCATCACCAGTGATCTCCCACCCGCCATCGAGGGGGCACATCTGCTGAGCGAAGAGATGTTGATGGTGGTGGGGGACGATCACCCCTTGCGTGGCGCATCGGCCGTCACCCTCTCGCAGTTCTTTGCTCAGGAGTTGGCGCTGTTTCGCCGTGGTTTTTACCACCGGGAGCATATGGAGGCGCTGGCCCAGAGCCTGGGCGTTGAACCCGATATCGCCTTCGAGAGCAATCTTATCCCTCTGCTCAAGGCGGTGGTGCGGCAAGGCTTTGCGGTGAGCACCTTCTTGCGGATGGTGCTGGAAGAGGAGCCGGATCTGAGTGGCGTACCCTTCGACCCGCCCATCTATCTCGATCTCTGTGTGGCGTGGCGGCGTGGCGATCCGCTATCCATGGCCAACCGTGCCTTGCGTGATTTTCTACTCAAGGAGCGCCGGGCCTGATGGCGGCGGGCCATTGCTGAAAGTTTGTTACTATTAACGGTGGGTTCGCTTGAGGGCTACACCATGAAACTGCAGCAATTGCGCTATATCGTCGAGGTGGCGAACCACAGGCTGAATCTGTCGGCCACCGCCGAGAGCCTCTTTACTTCCCAGCCTGGGATCAGCAAACAGGTGCGGATGCTGGAGGATGAGCTGGGGATCCAGATCTTCGAGCGCAGCGGCAAACACCTGACCCAAATCACCCCCATAGGTCGGGATGTGATCAAAGTGGCCGCGGAGGTGCTGGACAAGGTCGCCACCATCAAAGTGATGGCCAGGCAGCATGTGCATCCGGAGCAGGGAACCCTCACCATTGCGGCTACTCATCTGCAAGCCCGTTATATTCTGCCCGCCATCCTCAAGGGATTCATGGCCCGCTTCCCCAAAGTTGCCGTAACTGTGATGCAAGGGAGTGCGGCGCAGTGCCGCGCAGCCGTGCATGATGGCGCTGCCGATCTGCTGCTGGCGGATGAACCGGAGGATGGGAGCGATCTGCTGATGCTCCCCTCTTTTCAGTGGCAACGGGGCTTGGTGCTGCCAAAGGAGCATCCGTTGGCCAAAGCAACATCGCTGACCCCGGCCGAGCTGGTGGAGTTTACGCTGGTGACCGATGGAAGGGCTCTCTCCACAACTCATGGCTCTGATTGCGCTCATGCCGAGAGCCGGATCGCCTGCTGTACGAGCGACAGCGATGTGCTCAAGACCTATGTCAGACAAGGGATGGGCATCGGAGTGATGGCAACTTTTGCCTGGGAGCCCCAGCGCGATGGTGATCTGCTGCTCAAACAGGTGCCTTGGCTACCTAGTGGCGTTGCCGCTATCGGGTTGCGCAGAGGGGCGTTTTTGTGCGGCTATCTGTATGACCTGATTGGACGTCTCGCGCCGCAATTGACCCGGGAGCGGGTCGAACAATACTGTGCTGCCCGCACTGGCGAAGAGCTTGAAGCTCTGCTGGCCAATTTGACCGTGCCACTTAGATAGCTTGGGTTGATGTGTGGTCATCCCAAGAAAAACGCCTCCCAATGGGAGGCGTTTGACTATCTGACATTCGTCAATGCAGGCTCACTTCTTCAGCATATGATCCAGCTTGTTGGCCTTGGTCGACAGATAGAACTCGTTGTGGGGGTTGCGCCCTTCCTGCAACGGTACCCGTTCGGCCACCGGAATACCGAAGGATTCCATGGCTTTCATCTTGCGCGGGTTGTTGGTCATCAGTTTGAGAGACTGGACTTCAAGCTGCTTGAGCATATCGGCGCAGATGGTGTAATCGCGCATGTCGGCGGCAAAACCAAGGGCCACGTTGGCCTCCACGGTATCGGCACCCTGATCCTGCAGGTGATAGGCGCGGATCTTGTTGAGCAAGCCGATGCCACGACCCTCTTGACGCACATACAGCAACACGCCACGACCGGCTTTGGCGATATTCTCCATGGCCGCCTGCAACTGGAAACCGCAGTCACAACGCAGGCTGAACAGGGCGTCGCCGGTCAGGCACTCTGAGTGGATCCGGCCCAGCACGGGCTCTTCACCGGTAATGTCGCCCATCACCAGTGCGGCGTGATCTTTGCCTGTGCCGGTTTCCTGAAAACCTACCAGCGTGAAGGTGCCCCAAGGGGTTGGCAATTTGGATTGGGCCACGAGGGTAACGCTGCTCATAGGTTGCTCCTTACTACTAACGGCTCAAAAAAGGGGGCCAGTTTAGCGCGCCTTGTCAGGAACGACCATAAGAACAAGTCCCTGCATTGCTTAATGAAATCTCCAAATGAGATACAAGCACAGCTGTCCGCCGGGGTTTTGGCCCTTTGTGCGGATTGATGACTGCCAGGCTCACCACATTCGGGTATAATCGGCGCCCATTAACCCACCCCTTCGGGATGGGAGCAACACAGTGCAGGAGAGAAGTTATGCCTCAGATGGCCCCCGTAATGACAATTGATGGCCCCAGTGGTGCAGGTAAAGGCACCTTGTGTCAGCTGCTTGCTGAGAAGCTGGGTTGGCACTTGCTGGACTCGGGCGCCATCTATCGGGTGTTGTCCCTGGCCGCCCTGCATCACGATGTAGAGCTGGACAGTGAAGCCTCACTGGTGCCGCTGGCCGCCAATCTGGATGTGCAATTTCAGGTTGAGGGCGATCTGGTCAAGGTGATCCTGGAAGGGGAAGATGTCTCCCGCACCATCCGCACCGAAGAAGTGGGTAATGCTGCCAGTAAAATCGCCGCCTTCCCCCGTGTGCGCGAAGCCTTGCTGCGCCGTCAGCGGGCATTTCGTCAGGCCCCGGGTCTGATTGCCGATGGTCGTGACATGGGTACAGTTGTTTTCCCCGAGGCCGAGGTGAAGATTTTCCTCGACGCCAGTGCCGAAGAACGGGCACAGCGTCGCTATAAGCAGTTGCAAGATAAGGGCTTTGATGTTAACTTTGAGCGTCTTTTAACCGAGATTCGGGAACGTGACGATCGCGACAGAAATCGCGCTACTGCACCCCTGAAACCGGCAGAAGATGCTCTGGTGGTAGACTCTACCGCCATGACCATAGATGAAGTGCTGGCAACAGTACTCGCCTATGCAGAGCAACAACTTGGTGATGCCAGCGCAAGCTGACATCCGGTCGTCTGCACCAAGGATGGCGCAGATTATTTAAAACAGCCCCGCTTGTGCCGGATTGCAAGTGGATGTTTCATTTGTGACATAAACAATGATCGAATCTTTTGCTCAACTCTTTGAAGAGTCCCTGAACGCCGTTGAAACCCGTCAAGGTTCCATCGTCAAGGGTACTGTCGTTGCTATCGAGAACGGTTTCGTACTGGTTGACGCCGGTCTGAAATCCGAGTCCGCTATCCCGGCTGAAGAATTCAAGAACGCCATGGGCGAGCTGGAAATCAACGTCGGCGACACCGTTGACGTGGCTCTGGACTCTATCGAAGATGGTTTCGGCGAAACCAAGCTGTCCCGCGAAAAAGCCAAGCGCCACGAAGCCTGGCTGCAGCTTGAGAAGGCTTACGAAGAGCAAGCTACCGTTATCGGTATCATCAACGGCAAGGTCAAGGGTGGTTTCACCGTTGAACTGAACGGCATCCGTGCCTTCCTGCCGGGTTCTCTGGTTGACGTGCGTCCGATCCGTGACACCGCTCACCTGGAAAACAAAGAACTCGAGTTCAAAGTCATCAAGCTGGACCAGAAGCGCAACAACGTTGTTGTTTCCCGTCGTGCCGTGATCGAGACCGAGAACACCTCCGAGCGCGAAAGCCTGCTGGCTAACCTGCAAGAAGGTCAAGAAGTTAAGGGTATCGTCAAGAACCTGACCGACTACGGTGCATTCGTAGATCTAGGCGGTGTTGACGGCCTGCTGCACATCACCGACATGGCGTGGAAGCGCGTTAAGCATCCTTCCGAAATCGTCAACGTTGGCGACGAGATCGCTGTCAAGGTTCTGAAGTTCGACCGCGAGCGTACCCGTGTATCCCTGGGTCTGAAGCAACTGGGCGAAGATCCCTGGGTTGCTATCGCCAAGCGTTACCCGGAGACCACCCGTCTGTCTGGCCGCGTGACCAACCTGACCGACTACGGCTGCTTCGTTGAAATCGAAGAGGGCGTTGAAGGCCTGGTACACGTATCCGAGATGGATTGGACCAACAAGAACATCCACCCGTCCAAAGTTGTTAACGTTGGCGACGTGGTTGACGTGATGGTTCTGGACATCGACGAAGAGCGTCGTCGTATCTCCCTGGGTCTGAAGCAGTGCAAATCCAACCCGTGGCAGCTGTTTGCCGAAACTCACGCCAAAGGCGACCGTGTTTCCGGCAAGATCAAGTCCATCACTGACTTCGGTATCTTCATCGGTCTGGATGGCGGTATCGACGGCCTGGTTCACCTGTCTGACATCTCCTGGAACAACCAGGGCGAAGAAGCCGTGCGTGAATTCAAGAAAGGCGACGAGATCGAAGCCGTTGTTCTGCAAGTGGATCCGGAGCGTGAGCGCATCTCCCTGGGTGTCAAGCAGATCGAAGAAGACCCGTTCAACAAGTACCTGGCTGACAACAAGAAAGGTGCTATCGTGAAGGGTAAGGTTACCGAGGTTGATGCCAAAGGTGCCGTTATCGAACTGGCTGATGGCGTAGAAGGCTACCTGCGTGCCTCCGACGCTGCTCGTGACCGTGTAGAAGACGCCACTCTGGTGCTGTCTGTTGGTGACGAAGTTGAAGCTAAATTCATGGGCGTTGATCGTAAGAACCGCACCGTAAGCCTGTCTGTCCGTGCTAAGGACGAGGCTGATGAGCGTGTTGCTATCGATAACCTGAACCAGCAAGAAGAAGTTGTGTTCAGCAATGCTATGATGGAAGCGTTCAAAGCCGCCAAGGGTGAGTAATCCTTGATGCAAGAAAAGGGCGGCATTGCGCCGCCCTTTTTTATCCTGGCAAAATGAATATTGCATGTGATCGGGGAAGGAGATTTAACGTTATGACCAAATCAGATCTCATCGAACAACTGGCAGCCAGCCGCATGCATATGCCGGCCAAGGATGTCGAAGCCGCCATCAAGGAGATCCTTGAGCAGATGGCGTCGACCTTGCAAAACGGCGACCGGATTGAAATCCGCGGATTTGGCAGTTTTTCACTGCACTATCGTGCGCCCCGTGTGGGCCGCAACCCCAAGACTGGGGACAAGGTTGAACTGACCGGGAAATATGTCCCGCACTTCAAACCTGGTAAAGAGTTGCGCGAGCGCGTCAACATCATTGAATAATGCAGAAATGGGCATACCTCGGGTATGCCTTTTTTCTTTTTGGCACCGATTCCTGTGCCAATCGTCTTGTTTCTTAAACTCTTTTCCCATTCACTCTAGAGTCTGCCTGCGATTTTAAGGATAATCAGCCTCTCATTAGATACTGACAGGGAGCTCTTATGAAGCGTATTTTGGCCCTCATTCCGCTGGTGCTGGTGTTTGTTCTGACCCTGGCGCTGGGCTCACAAAATGGCCAGCTGGTTCAGTTCAATTACCTGATCGCTCAGGGTGAGTTTTCGCTTGCCATGCTGTTGGGCTTCTTCTTCGCTGGCGGTTTTTTGCTGGGCTGGCTGGTATTCGGCCTGCTGTTCCTGCGCCTGAAAATGCAAAACCGCACCCTCAACCGCACCATGCGTCGTCAATCCCGCGAGTTGGAGCTGGCCCGGTCACCGGGTAAGGAATAATGTTCCTCAATGCTTGAACTGCTTTTCCTGCTGTTGCCCATCGCCGCCGGTTATGGCTGGTACATGGGTCGCAGGAGTGTTCGCCAGGACACCCAGAAACAGAGTAACCAGTTTTCCCGCCAGTATGTGGCGGGCCTCAACTATTTGCTGTCCGATGAATCCGACAAGGCGGTGGATCTCTTTATCCAGCTGCTTGAGGTGGACAGTGAAACCATCGAAACACACCTCTCCCTCGGCAACCTGTTTCGCCAGCGTGGGGAGGTCGATCGTGCCATCAAGATCCACCAGAACCTGGTAACCCGCCAACTGACCCGGGAGCAGCGACAGCTTGCCCTGCAGGAGCTTGCGCGCGACTTTTTGGCTGCTGGTCTGCTGGACCGAGCGGAAGCGCTCTGGAATGAGCTGTGTGATGACAGCGACTATGAAGAGACGGCGCTGGCACAGCTGTTGATCATCCATCAGCAGTTGCGGGACTGGGATAAGGCCATCGATGTGGCGGTTCGTCTGCAAAAATTCCAGGGCAAGAAGCTGGCCGACCCCATCTCCCATTTCTATTGCGAACAGGCCGAAATCGCGCTGCGTGAGGGCAATAAAGGGGAGGGGCTGGCCAAGCTCAAACGGGCGCTCAGTATCAATCCGGCATGTGCCCGGGCCAGTTTGCGCCTCGCTGAGCTCGCCATGGCAGATGGAGAGTATGAGCAGGCCAGCAAGGAGCTGCTGCGGGTGTTCGAGCAGGATATCGACTTTGCCTCCGAGGCGATGCCCAAATTGCTCGAGTGCTATCAGCAGTTGGGCCGCACGCCTGCGTTGATCCCGCTGCTTGAGAAGGCAGTGGAAGATCACGCCGGCGTCAGCGTGACCCTGGCTCTTGCCAAGCTGGTTGAAGAGCGTGATGGCCTGAGCCAGGCCCGTTCGCTGGTGTTGCGTCAGCTGCGTCGTCATCCGTCGATGAAAGGTTTTTACCAGCTGGTGGGTTTTCAGCTGGCCAGTGCGGAAGAGGGGCCTGCCAAGGAGAGCCTCGAACTGCTGCAACAGCTGGTCGGCGAGCAGATCAAAATCAAGTCAACCCACAAGTGTCGGCAGTGTGGCTTTGCCACTCACTCGCTGTTCTGGCAGTGCCCGTCTTGTCGCCAGTGGGGTTCCATCAAGCCGATCCGTGGTCTGGACGGTGAATAACAAGCAATAGGATGTGAGATGCAAGATCCCAAAGTACTGGTAGCGCTGGATTATCAGCACGAGGCAGATGCCTTAGCGTTCGTTGAACGTATCTCTCCGGCCCAGTGCCGTCTCAAGGTAGGCAAGGAGATGTTTACCCTGTTTGGCCCGCAGTTTGTACGCCAGCTGGTGGCCAAGGGATTCGATGTCTTTCTGGATCTGAAATTTCACGATATTCCCAATACCGTTGCCAAAGCCGTGGCAGCCAGTGCCGAGCTCGGTGTCTGGATGGTCAACGTGCATGCCAGTGGTGGTGAGCGGATGATGCGTGCCGCCAAAGAGGCGCTACTGCCTTATGGCGACAAGGCCCCCCTGCTTATCGGCGTGACCGTGCTGACCAGCATGGAGCAGTCCGACATGATCCCTCTTGGTCTGGATGTGAGCCCTGCCGAGCAGGTGATCCGGCTGGCTACCTTGACCAAGGCATCCGGCTTGGATGGGGTTGTCTGCTCTGCCAACGAGGCCCATGAGCTTAAAGCCTTGCTGGGTGATGAGTTCAAGCTGGTCACCCCGGGTATTCGCCCGACCGGTTCAGCGGCCGGGGATCAGCGCCGGGTGATGACACCGAAAGCGGCGGTCGAGGCGGGGTCCGATTATCTGGTTATCGGTCGCCCCATTACGCAGGCTGCCGATCCGGCCGCCATGCTGGCCAGCATCAATGCCGAGCTGGCTGGTGCGTAACAGGCTCACTCAGTGATACGCGGTGCAGGCCGAGCAACAGGCCTGCACCGGCCCCGATAAGATGAGAGCCGATGTGTACCCTGGCATTGATCAGGGTGGATATCGGGCTCTCTCCTGCGTTGTAGAAGTCCATCGCCAGCTTGAGCCCCATCCCTGCCAACAGTAGCCAGCCCGACGTGCGGCGTCCGTGGCGGATATCCTGCATGGCTCCCCAGACAAACAGACCATGCAGCGAGCCGGATAGTCCCATGTACCACTGGGTCTGCGGGCACCACCACCAGATCCCCAAGCCCACTGCCAGCCAGAGCAGCAACATCAGCAGCGGCAGGCGAGTCCCACCCAGATAGTCGCGAAACAGGCTATAGAGGATGACGAGGCCGCCCAGATTGAGCAGCAGGTGCCACAGATTGGTATGAGCCAGATTGCCTGTTATGATCCGCCACCCTTCGCCCCCGGCGATCAAGGGCCGATCGAAGGAGAGCTGAAGATTGGGAACGGTAAAGAAGAGTAGCAAGCTGGTGAGAGAGAGCGTGATAACCCAGAGCAATCCAGATTTGTCTGACAACATGAAACAGTCCAACGACAAGAACAGTCGATACTGTACACGTTGCACCCGAGCCCTCAAAGCCTGCCTGTGCGATTATATTGTGCCGGTTGACAATCACACGCCCCTCTACATCTTGCAGCACCCTAACGAGGTGGCACATCCCAAGGGGACTGCCGCGCTGCTGGCGGCCTCTTTGCAACAGTGCGAGATCCATGTGGGGGAGGACTTTTCCCGCGATGAGTGGCTCAATGGGTTGCTTGCAGATCCTTCCCGTCGCTGCTATCTACTCTGGCCGGATGAGGATGCCATTTCGCTGACCGATCTTCGCCAACAGTGGGAGAGTGAATCCTCTGGCTCCGCATCAGTCGCCTTTATCTTGCTTGACGGCACCTGGCGCAAAGCCTATCGCATGTTGCAGAGCAATCCGGCACTGGCCCGCTTGCCCCGCATCTGCATTGGTGCCATTGCCGGTCAATATGCCATTCGCAAGAAACCCTTTCCCGATGCCCTCTCTACCATAGAGGCGGGCTATCACCTCTTGTCCCGGTGGGAGGGGAGGCCGGAGCGCTATGCGCCCTTGCTGACCCTGTTCAATCGGTTGAATACCCAGTGGCAGGACTTTGCCGAAGGCCGCCGCGCGTGACAATTCAAGGAGTTATCAAGATGAAAAAAGCAGTCGTGGTTTTCAGCGGTGGTCAGGACAGCACTACTTGTCTGGTGCAGGCATTGGCCCGGTATGATGAAGTGCACGCCATCACCTTTGACTATGGCCAGCGCCATCGGGAAGAGATCGACACCGCGCGCCGTCTGGGCAGTGCACTGGGGATTGCCGCCCACAAGGTGATGGATGTAACGCTGCTCAATGAGCTGGCGGTCTCTGCCCTGACTCGTGACGACATTCCTGTCAGCTGCGAGCTGCAGGATAACGGGCTGCCCAACACCTTCGTGCCGGGCCGCAATATCCTGTTCCTGACCCTGGCCTCCATCTATGCCTATCAGGTGGGCGCCGAAGCGGTGATCACAGGTGTCTGCGAGACCGACTTCTCCGGCTATCCCGATTGCCGTGACGAGTTCGTCAAGGCCCTCAATCAGGCGGTGTCGCTGGGGCTGGATCGTGGCATCCGTTTTGAAACTCCCTTGATGTGGCTCGACAAGGCCGAAACCTGGGCACTAGCGGATCACTATGGTCACCTCGACACGGTGCGCCAGCAGACCCTGACCTGCTACAACGGCATTGCCGGTGACGGTTGCGGCACGTGTCCTGCGTGTGTACTGCGCCGTCGCGGTCTGAACAACTATCTGGCCGACAAGGCGGGCATCATGGCCAGACTGTTTGAGAAAACCGGGCTGGGCGAGAA
Organism: Aeromonas sp. HMWF017; assembly: GCF_003061465.1. Classification (NCBI taxonomy): domain Bacteria; kingdom Pseudomonadati; phylum Pseudomonadota; class Gammaproteobacteria; order Aeromonadales; family Aeromonadaceae; genus Aeromonas; species Aeromonas sp. HMWF017. The sequence goes on along the minus strand of NZ_QAJD01000145.1, from coordinate 38,272 downwards.
AAGCGCAGAGTGAGCCTGCGTCTTGCCGTGGCTTGGGGTATAATCCGCGACTTTTGCAACAAGCCGTGATCGAGATGCACTACCCAATCAACGAGATTTTCCAGACCATCCAGGGGGAGGGCATCTTTACCGGCCTGCCCGCCATCTTTGTTCGCCTGCAGGGTTGCCCGGTGGGCTGCCCCTGGTGCGATACCCGTCATACCTGGGTTGTTGATCCGGCTCGTGAAGTGGGCAAGGCGGCGGTGCTGGATCGCTCCAACGAATCCGATTGCTGGAGCCAACTCAGCACCGCGCAGATTATCAAGAGCTTTACCGATCTGGGTTATCAGGCGCGCCATGTGGTGATCACCGGTGGGGAACCCTGCCTCTACGATCTGCACGAACTCTCGTCAGCCCTGCTGGCGGCGGGTTATCGGGTGCAGATTGAAACCAGTGGCACCAGCGAGATCAAGACTCATGAGCAGACCTGGGTAACAGTCTCCCCCAAGATCGGTATGAAAGGGGGGCTGCCTGTGCTGGTCTCGGCGCTGGAGCGTGCCAACGAGATCAAGCATCCGGTGGCCACCGAGCACCATATTGAAGAGCTGGATGCGCTGCTCGCTACCGCTACCCTGCGCCCGGACGTGGTCATTGCCTTGCAGCCGATCAGCCAGAAACCAAGGGCCACCCAATTGGCGATGGATACCTGTATCGCGCGTAACTGGCGACTCTCAATCCAGACTCATAAATATCTGGATATCGATTAATATGGATTGGCTATCCGACGAACAGGTACTGCTGACCCTGACCAACAAGATGCCTTACGGTAAATATCAGGGGCGGCGTATCATCGATATTCCCGAGCCCTATCTGGTGTGGATGGCGCGCAGCGGTTTTCCGGCGGGTAAATTGGGCCAGACGCTGGCGTTAGCTTACGAAATCAAACTCAATGGACTCGAGTCCATGATTATTCCCATTATTAACAGGATGTCGGTATGAGAATATATACGAGGCAGGGCGACAAGGGCATGACCCGGCTGGCCGATGGTATCCAGTTGCCCAAGGATCATTTGCGGGTCGAGACCTACGGTTATATCGATGAGCTCAACTCCCATATTGGCTTGCTGATTTGTGACGTGCCGTCGCAAGAGATCGGTTTATTGGCTGATTTACAGCTGTTGCAACAGGAGTTGTTTGATCTGGGGGGCGAGTTGGCATTCTCCAGCGACGCCCAGAATGAATCAATTTGGCAAGTTAATGCCGCCTGGACCACTCGCCTTGAACAGCAGATAGATCGTTATAGTGAGCCATTGCTGCCGCTGCGCCAATTTATATTGCCCGGTGGTTCCCGTGCCTCGGCGCAAGCGCATGTGGTGCGTACTCTGGTGCGTCATTGCGAGCGCTTGCTGCTGACATTGAGCCGGGAAGAGCGGGTCAATCCCGAGGTGCTGCCCTATCTGAACCGGATGAGTGACTGGTTCTTTACCGTTGCCCGCTATCTCATCTGCGTGGCAGGGGATCGTGAAGTGCTGTGGGTCAAGGCAGCAGATCGCCCGCAATCGGCTATCTGATATTTCACGTTTAAGCGGCAATAAAAAACCTCGCCTTGGCGAGGTTTTTTATTAGCAACGAGATTGAGATCAGATAGCAAAGTCTTCCAGTGATTTGCCTGCTGCCACTGCGCTGGCAATAGCCGAAGGCATACGGCCCTGGCCGGTCCAGGTTTTCTCTACGCCATTATCCTGATAGCGATATTTGGCAGGACGTGGCGCCCGCTTTGTTTTTTCGGTCTTGCCAGATGTTGTTGCAACGGCATTGACCAGCTCGGCCGGGTCAATACCGGCGGCTTTCAGCATTTCGCTATATTCGTTAATTTTCCGCAGATGCTCTTCACGGGCCTGACGCTCGGCAGCTTCATCCTGCTGACGCTCAGCAACGATCGCAGAGAGTTTTTCCAGTGCCTCTTCCAGTTGTTCCAGAGAAAGTTCGCGGCAGGTCGCACGCAGACTGCGGATATTAAGCAGTACCTTCAAAAATTCATTCATAGGAGTTACCACGTCGAGTCAGAGAAAAATATTATGTTCTAGCTGATTCTTGCTTGGCAATTTAAATAAGTCAAGCCGGGTTAAATATAATATCCGTGGGGAACATCAATACAGATATTTAATATGGCCAGCAATAGGCTTGGAGATTGGATGCCAATGAAACCGCAGTAGGTGAAAATAGCGTCAAAACAGGCGTTGTTGCATCATTTGACTACCATTTTTCGACCTTGATATGTTTATTATGATTATTTAATCAAAAAACTTGCTATAAGCTGCCATCTCGATAAAATGTGCGGCGAATACCTTTAAGTAGAGGCGCGCTGCCTATGAGTATTTGTGCGGAGGGTGATGCCTGTGATGCACAAGGAAAGGAGTCAGCGCCGAAGTGGCCAGGCCATCATACCGGGCTGCTGGTTCTGCATCTAATAGGTGCAGGACTGCCATAGTCATCCACTATGGAGCGCTACCTGAAGGGGCTGAGGAGTATGACCTCCCCATAGGTTTTGTTTCTTTAGATCCTCTCGGTAGATCTCCACCTGTAATCTTTAGGTGCAAAGAGATCATGGACATTAGTCATTTCGCCGACTCCGGTTGGTCCGTTCTTCCCCCCCTGTTGGCTGTCGCACTGGCGATCATGACCCGCCGCGTGCTGCTGTCCCTTGGTGTGGGCATCGTCACCGGCAGTTTGCTGCTCAATCAGTTTTCGCCCCTCGAATCCCTGCATTACATGTTGAATACCGTGCTCAAGATCTTCTGGGTCGATGGTGCGCTCAATCGTGACAACGTCAACATGATCCTGTTTATGCTGCTGCTGGGTGGCCTCATCAGCCTGATGAGCGTCTCCGGGGCGACCCGTGCCTTTGCCGAATGGGCCGAGCGTCGTGCCAAGACCCGCAAGGGCGCCAAAGCGCTGACCGGTATGATGGTGTTTGCCTTCTTTATCGATGACTTCTTCCACAGCCTGTCGGTCGGGGCCATCTGCCGTCCGGTCACCGACCGCTTCCAGATCTCCCGTGCCAAATTGGCCTATCTGCTGGACTCCACCGCGGCGCCGGTCTGCGTGCTGATGCCCATCTCCTCCTGGGGTGCCTATATCATCGCTCTGGTTGGCGGCATCATGGCGGCCCACGGTCTGACTGAACAGAGCCCCATCGCAGCATTTGTCGAGATGATCCCGATGAATCTCTACGCCGTCTTCACCCTGATCATGGTGCTGGTGGTGATTGCATTCCAACTCGACATCGGCCCGATGCGTCAACATGAAGCGTGGGCGCTGGAAGGCAAGCTGTGGGATGAGTCCAAGGGCCGCCCCATCGGTCTGGATATGGAGAGCCCGGAAGAGAGCAACGGCGGTATGATCGACATGGTACTGCCGATCCTGACCCTGACCGCCGCCACCATCTATTTCATGATTGATTCCGGTGCTGCGGTGCTGAGCGAGAAAGGGCTGCCCTTCAGCGTGCTCGGCTCGTTCGAAAATACCAACGTCGGCTCTTCGCTGGTCTACGGTGCACTGTGCAGTCTGGTGGTCTCCATCGGTCTGGCCATGCGCCTGAAGCTGGGTGCCAAAAACTGGATCAAGGCCGCGCCGCAAGGCGTCATGGCCATGTTGCCGGCCATCAACATCCTGCTGTTCGCCTGGACTATCGGTGCCGTGGTGCGCGACGTGGAGACCGGCAAGTACCTGGCTTCGCTGGCTAACGGCAACCTGCCGATCGAAGTGCTACCTGCCGTGGTCTTTATCCTCTCCTGTGCCATGGCGTTTGCTACCGGTACCAGCTGGGGTACCTTCGGTATCATGCTGCCGCTGGCCGGTGACATGGCCGCCGCCAGCGACATCAGCCTGATGCTGCCGATGCTGGCTGCGGTACTGGCTGGCTCGGTGTTCGGGGATCACAGCTCACCCATCTCCAGCACCAGCATCCTCTCCGCCACCGGTGCCGGCTGCCATCACATCGATCACGTGATGACCCAGCTGCCCTATGCGCTGGCCATCGCCTTCGGTGCGGCCATCGGTTACCTGGCAATGGGCTTGATGCACTCCAGCCTGGCCGGTTTCAGCGTCAGCGCCCTCTGGTTTGTGCTCTTTACCAGCTATCACCTGAAAAAGGCCAAAGCGCGGCCAGAGCTGGCCACCGCGTAACATTTTAGAGCAAGGGGCCCGCGGGCCCCTTGGTTTTGTCAGGGGCTTTGGTTAGCATGCGCCCCATAAATTCAGTTTCGGAACAGTATCATGGCTTCACTGCACTACAAATTTGCCACCATGAATTCAGGCAAATCCACCCAGCTCATTCAGGCGCACTTCAACTATCTGGAGCGGGGCATGCATCCTCTGGCGATGACGCCAGCCATCGATGACCGTTTCGGGGTCGGGGTGATCAGTGCCCGAGTTGGCCTTGAACTGAAGGTGGACGTGTTCAGCGACAGCTGTGATCTGTTTGAAATGGTGAAAGCGCGCCATGCGAAGAAACATATCGATGTTTTTATCGTGGACGAGGCCCAGTTCCTGACCCGTGAGCAGGTCTACCAGCTGGCCCGCATCGTCGATGAGCAGGATATTCCGGTGATGGCCTATGGCCTCAAGACCGATTTTCGCGGCGAGCTGTTCCCCGGTTCCTACCATCTGCTCTGTCTGGCTGACAAGTTTGAAGAGCTGAAGAGCATCTGCTGGTGTGGAAACAAGGCTCACATGAACTCCCGGGTCAACGAAGCGGGGCTGGTGATGCGTGATGGCGAACAGGTGGAGATCGGCGGCAACGATCGCTATGTATCGCTCTGTCGCAAACACTATCTCGAAGGTCGGGCCTACAAGTAATTCGGCTGCGATATTTGAATCGTCGAGCAGGGCGCCAATCTGGCGCCCTTTTTATTTTCCCCAACTTCTATCGCTGTGGTTCAGTCGATCTCGATATCCACCGGCGCAATGATGGGGTCGGCCACCGGCAGGCGTTGAAACAGCTGGCGAAAATGGTGCTGTACCCGGCCGATATCGACCAGTGACATGCCGGAGGCAAAACCGAACCAGACATAGAGCCCGGTGAGATCGCGAAACATCGGCGGCAAATAGCGGGGGGCGGCGATCAGCCCCTCCAGATAGTGCTGATAGAGCACCGGAATGTCATCCAGTGTCACCTTGCCGACAAACAGCATCGGCAGGATCTCCGGCACCCCTTCCAGCACGGCGCTGCGGATAAAGTTGACCGTCTCCACATAGCCACGCACGTAGGAGAGATCCTTGGTAAAGCAGGCGCCGCCGCCCACCATGCCGCCACGAAAGACCCGCTGGGTGATCTTGTAGGCGTCGTGCTCGCTGGTGCCCTGCCGCACGAAGTGCTGAAACACCTCGATAAAATCGGCGCCGCGTTCGGCCATGTCGATGGCCATCACCCGATCGGAGATGCGCTTGGCCCGATCCGGAAAGGAGCTGAAGGTGAGGGTCTCTATCAGGACAGCCAGCCCCTCCTGACAGGCGGTGATCCGCGGTGAACCGGCGCTCAGCCAGGTGGCATAGGGCTGCTGGCGACCGTTGAGGGTGGTGCCGACATGGACCCACCCCTCGTGTACCTCCAGCACCTGCAAGTCCAGCTCGGAGAAACGGGCGTGGGAGTTGAGCTTGATGTAGTCGCCACCAGCCGCGGCATCGGAGACAATCCCATCGCTCAGCTTCACCTGCACAGTGCCGTCACTGAAGTAGCTCGACAGCTTGCCCTGCAGTTTGGCGACCGCGGCCTCTCCTTCGAACTCCTTGGGGTAGGGGCGCACCAGATGGCGGGCGCCGGGCAGGGAGAAGATATCGCACAGGCGGGCGCCCAGCTCCTTGAGGGTCTTGCGATCCCCGCGCAGGTGATCGCTGGCAGAGCCATAAAGCAGCTGGCTGTAACGCTGAAAATCGGGTTGGCCGCGCTGGCGCAGCATCTC
>NZ_QAJD01000145.1:28199-32320 GCF_003061465.1 Aeromonas sp. HMWF017 | reverse complement strand
GATCACTACCATGTACTGATCGACCGTCTCTTGCAGGATCCGGCCAAGATCGTCCTGTGGCCCCAGCTTTCTGCGGATCCGGTCCCGCAGCTCCTTGAGCTCCAGATACTTGTTGCGCGGATCGAAGCCGAGGGGGAGGGAATCATAGAAGTGCCTGTCGATAGCGGGCAGCTCCCTGCCACCGCTTGCCAGAAAGCGATCCTGCAGATGGCGTGGCCATTTGATGGCATCCAGAATGCGGATGGGTTTTTGCAGGATGAGCAGCTCATCCGAGAGTGATTTCAGATGAAGGCGATACTTTTCTTGGATAGTCATGGGGCCCCCTGTGGGGCAAGCGTCATCGTGGATTTGGCTGAGTATATGCATAGCGCTTGCCAAAAAGAAGCGAGCCGCAGGGTTATCGGGTTGGCGTGCTTTTTGTTGATAGCAAATTGGTTTAGACTGCGCCCCTTGATCCCAATCTTGTCGTGGAAATGATGAATATCCCCAGCTCCGAAATGATAATGCGTTGGTTGCAACAAGCTCGTATCGAGCACTATGTCTGCGACCAGTGTCACGGTATCCACATTGTCTCTTTGCAGTCGGTCGATGGTATTCAGGAGAGCCGGATCTTCGTGGAAGAGGAAGGCCTGCTGTTCTCCTCCGAGCTGGAAGTGCGCCCCTCCGCAATGCTGCCGCTGGTTGCCGAACTGGGCCGACTCAATATGCAGTACCCCTCCCTCAAGGTGTTCCTCGATATCATCGATGACAACCTGCCGCGGCTGGTGGTCGGTCACACCGTCTTTACCAAAGCCGGACTCAGCGTCGAGCAGTTCCTGCTGTTCGTGCAAAGCACCATCGCGGCCACCCACGAACTGGTTGCCGAATGCGAACGTTCCGGCTTCCTCAACCTGCCGGAAATCCAGGTTGCACCGGAATCTGTGCATTAAGTGTTCGAACGGTTCGTCAGGTGAAAAAAGCCATTGACGCGGGCGGGGCTTTCCCCTAAATTACGCCCCGTTCCAGCGCAACAGCGTAGCGAACACCGTGTTGGCTGAACACGTTAAACCACAGGCCAAAATTTGGTGAGGTGTCCGAGTGGCTGAAGGAGCACGCCTGGAAAGTGTGTATACGGCAACGTATCGAGGGTTCGAATCCCTCCCTCACCGCCAAATTGCAAAAACCGACCTGATGGTCGGTTTTTTGTTTATAAGCGCCATCTTGATGTGGTGCTGGCAGTGCGAAGCGATAAACCTCGCTTGGTTTGTTCGGTGTCGCGGCTCGTCTTAATAAAGTGGCCATGCAGAATAGTCAGTGATTTGCTGCTGCGAATTTGGCGCGCACCGCCACAGTGCACTGTCAGATTGAAAAGCCCTGATGTTTCCATCAGGGCTTTTTGCTATCCGCGTTTTTGCTAGCGCTGTGGGCAAGCCGATGGCGATGGGGGGCTGGCTCGGGTATAGTCCTGCGCCAATGGCGTTATCCAGTTCAGCTGACCCGCGGTTATCGAGAGAGTGGTGCGGGTTGGCCAGTGTGAGGTGTGTTATGAAGTTCAGTCCCCTGCTCGATGAGATGATGAAAGCCCTGCAGGTATTGCCGGGGGTGGGGCCCAAGTCTGCCCAGCGGATGGCCTTTACCCTGCTCGAGCGCGAGCGCAGCGGCGGCTTGCGGTTGGCCCAGCTGCTCTCTCGTGCTCTGACCGAGATCGGCCACTGCAGCCACTGCCGCACCTTTACCGAGAACGATCGCTGCGATATCTGCGCCAATCCCAAGCGCGAAGAGAACGGCCTGCTCTGCGTGGTGGAGAGTCCGGCGGACGTGGCCGCCATCGAACAGACCGGTCAGTTTTCCGGCCGCTACTTCGTGCTGATGGGCCATCTATCGCCACTGGACGGCATCGGCCCGGAGGAACTGGGGCTCGATATTCTGGAGCGCCGGTTGAAGGATGAGCACATCAGCGAGCTGATCCTCGCCACCAATCCCACCATCGAAGGGGATGCCACCGCCTGGTATATCGCCGACATGGCCCGTCATGCCGGGGTAGAGGTGAGTCGCATCGCCCACGGGGTGCCGGTAGGGGGCGAGCTGGAGCTGGTGGATGGCACCACGCTCTCCCATTCCCTGATGGGGCGCCAGCGCCTCAAGTAAGGGGCGGGTGGCAGCAGGCAAGTCGCGAAAAACTGAACATAAAATCGGCGGTTACACGCCAGCAGGGGGCAAATGAGCAGGATTGCACATTCGCCCCCTTGATATTTGGATCGCTGTCCCCATCTAGGTTGGGCATATGTTCAACCCGATGTTTCTGAGGATTGGTCCATGACCCAAAGTGTTCATGCCGAAACCCACGGCTTTCAGACTGAAGTCAAACAACTGCTGAGCCTGATGGCTCACAGCCTCTACTCCAACAAAGAAGTATTCCTGCGCGAGCTGATCTCCAACGCATCCGATGCGGCGGACAAGCTGCGCTTCAAGGCGCTTTCCGATGCCTCTTTGTTCGAAAACGACGGCCAGTTGCGTGTGCGTCTGGTGGTGGACAAAGAGAAGCGTACCCTGACCATCTCCGATAACGGGATCGGTATGACCCGTGATCAGGTGATCGAGCACCTGGGTACCATCGCCAAGTCCGGCACTGCAGAATTCTTCAAAAACCTCTCCGGCGATCAGGGCAAGGATTCCCAGCTGATCGGTCAGTTCGGGGTCGGTTTCTACTCCGCCTTTATCGTGGCCGACAAGGTGACCGTGGTGTCCCGCGCCGCCGGTACTGCTCCGGAGCAGGGCGTACAGTGGGAATCGGAAGGCGAAGGCTCCTTCACCGTCGCTGACGTAACCAAAGCCGGTCGCGGTACCGACGTTATCCTGCACCTGCGTGCCGAAGAGGACGAGTTCCTCGACGACTGGCGTCTGCGCTCCGTGGTTAGCAAATATTCCGATCACATCAGCGTGCCGGTAGAGATGTTCAAAGAGGGAACCCCGGATCGGGAAGAGGATGGCGAAACCATCGTCGGCACCCCGGGCGAGTGGGAACAGGTCAACCGCGCCACTGCACTGTGGACCCGCAACCCGAAAGATATCAAGGACGAGGAGTATCAGGAGTTCTACAAGCACGTCGCCCACGACTTTGAAGATCCGCTGCTGTGGGGTCACAACCGTGTGGAAGGGGCGCAGGAGTACACCAGCCTGCTCTACGTACCGGCCCGCGCACCGTTCGACCTCTACAACCGCGAGCAGAAGCACGGTCTGAAGCTCTACGTACAGCGCGTCTTCATCATGGATGACGCCGAGCAGTTTATGCCGACCTACCTGCGCTTCGTCAAAGGGGTGCTGGACTCCAACGATCTGCCGCTCAACGTCAGCCGCGAGATCCTGCAGGACAACAAGGTGACTGCCTCTCTGCGCAAGGCTTGCTCAAAGCGCGTGCTGACCATGCTCTCCAAGCTGGCGAAAGACGATGCAGAGAAGTACGCCAAGTTCTGGAAAGAGTTCGGTAACGTGCTCAAAGAGGGCCCGGCCGAGGATTACGCCAACCGCGAAGAGATCGCCAAGCTCCTGCGCTTTGCCAGCACCGCTGGCGAGGGCGAAGCCCAGACCGTCTCTCTCGAGGATTACGTTGGTCGCATGAAGGAAGGCCAGCAGAAGATCTACTACATCACTGCTGACTCCTATGCCGCTGCCAAGAACAGCCCGCACCTCGAGATCTTCCGCAAGAAGGGTGTCGAAGTGCTGCTAATGTGGGAGCGCGTGGACGAGTGGCTGATGAGCCACCTGACCGAGTTCGACGGCAAGCAGCTTATCTCCGTCACCCGTGGCGAACTGGATCTCGGCGATCTGGAAGACGAAGCCTCCAAGCAGGCGCAGATCGATGCCGAGAAGGCCAACGCCGGTCTGGTGGAGCGGGTCAAGAAGAGCCTGGGCGATGCAGTGAAAGAGGTGCGTGTCACTCACCGTCTGACCGACTCACCTTCTTGCATCGTCACCGACGCCTACGGTATGAGCACCCAGATGATCAAGCTGATGCGCGCGGCCGGCCAGCCGGTACCGGAGCAGAAGTACATTCTGGAGCTCAACCCTGACCATGCGCTGGTGAAGAAACTCGACACCATCGAAGACGAGGCGCTGTTTGGCGAGTGGGTCACCCTGCTGCA
>NZ_QAJD01000145.1:0-28189 GCF_003061465.1 Aeromonas sp. HMWF017 | reverse complement strand
ATCCGGCGAGCTTCGTCTCCCGCATCAACCGTCTGCTGCTGCAAGCCTAAGCAGCAACGCCGGTAACAGAAAGCCCACTGCATGCAGTGGGCTTTTTTGATCCCGCCGAGTGAGATCGGCGAAACACAGCGGCAAGGGAGGCGGCCAGCGCCTCTCTATTTGCGGTATTCGTTGTTGTAGTTCTGGATGAGACGGCGAGTCACCTCATGTTGGGGATCGGCAAACACTTTGAGGGTCTTGCCGCGCTCCACCACCCGACCTTCGTGCATTACCAGCACCTCGTCGCTGATATGGCTGACGATACCCAGATCGTTGGCTACCAACACATAGCTCAGCCCCATGGTCTCCTGCATCTCCAGCAGCAGGTTGATGATCTGGGAGCGCACAGAGATATCCAGGGTGGAGAGCGCCTCATCGGCCACCACGATCTTGGGGTTGAGGATCAGTGCCCGCGCCAGCGCCACCCGCTGCTGCTGACCGGAGGAGAGCATCTGCGGATAGAACAGGGCGTGATCCGGCAGCATCCCCACCATACGCAAGGTCTGCACCACCTTCTCGCGGCGCTCCTCCTCGGTCATCTCGGTGTTGAGACGCAGCGGCGTCTCCAGGATCTGGCCGACCCGGATCTTGCGGTTCAGCGAGGTGTTGGGATCCTGAAAAATCATCCGCAGCAGTTTGCAGCGAGTCTGGTAATCGCCGTGCACCATCAGCTGGCCGTCGATGGCGATGTCGCCGCTGGTGGGTTCGATCATCCCGGCCAGAATACGGGCGAGGGTACTCTTGCCGGAGCCAGCTTCGCCGACGATGGCGAGGGTCTGACCCACTTCGAGATCGAACGAGAGGGGCTTGATCGCCTCCACCGCCTGACGACGGAACAGACCGGTGCGGTTCTGGTAGGTTTTGCTAAGGCCTCTGACCTGCAACAGGGATGGCTCGATCACAAGCGGGGCTCCTTCATGGGGGCATTAACGGTCATCATTTTTTTGGCTCCTCCATGTTCAGCGGGAAGTGGCAGCTGAACTGATGGCCCTTGATCTTGTTCATCAACGGAGTCTGCACGCACTGCTTCTGGGCGTAGGGGCAGCGCGGCCCCAGACGGCAGCCGATGGGCAGGTGTTGCAGCGGCGGGATGACGCCGGGCAGGGTCTCGAGGCGCGACTTGTGGCGCACCAGCTTGTCAAAGTCGGGGATCGATTTGAGCAGGGCATCGGTATAGGGGTGATGCGGGGTCTCGAGGATCTGCTCCCGGGTGCCCACTTCCACCATCTGGCCGCAATACATCACGTTGATGGTATCAGTCAGATTGGCGATGGCGGCGATATCGTTACTGATGATCAGGATGGTGGTATTACCCAGCTTGTTCATCTTGTCCAGCAGTCGCAGGATCTGGGAGTGGGTGGTGGACTCCATGGCGCTGGTGGGCTCGTCGGCTACCAGCAGACGCGGCTGGTTGGCAATGGCCATGGCGATCATCACCTTCTGGCACATGCCATCCGACAGCTCGTGGGGATAGGCGCGCATCACCTTGCGGTGATCCTTGACGCCTACCCGGTGCAGCAGGGCGATGGCCTTCTTCTTGCGCCACTGGAAGCGCTGCCAGAATTGTCCCTCGAACGAATCGGTCGGGATCGCCTCTTCCAACTGGGTGCCGATCTCCTCGGAGGGGTCGAGACAGCTGATGGGGTCCTGGAAGATCATGGCGATCTCGCGGCCCATGATGCGACGGCGCTCCTTGGGAGCCATGGTCAGCAGATCCATGTCGTTGAAACGCATCCGGTCGGCACGTACCGTCCAGTTGTCCTTCTCGATGCCGACGATCACCTTGGCGATCAGACTTTTACCGGAGCCGGATTCACCCACCAGACCGCGGATCTCCCCCTCGGTCAGGGTCAGGCTCACCTTGTCCACCGCCTTGACCTTGCCCTGCGGGGTGTCGATCTCGATGGTGAGATTGCGAATGTCGAGCAGCGGCATCAGTCATTCCCCTCTTTAAGTGCTTCGCGAATGCCTTCACCAACTAAATTGGTCACCAGCACGCTGAACAGGATGGCGATGCCGGGCAAGGTGACGGTCCAGGGGGCGAGATAGATAAGGTCGCTCGAATCGGCCAGCATGGTGCCCCACTCCGGTTGGGGAGACTGGGCGCCGAGACCGAGAAACCCGACCGCCGAGATATCGAGAATGGCTGCCGACAAGGTGCGGGTGGTCTGTGCCACCAGGGTTTCGACAATGTTGGGCAAAATTGCCAGACGCATGATCCGGAAGGGGGGCGAGCCATCGAGGCGGCTGGCGGTGATGTACTCCTTCTGCATCTCGGCATGTACTGCGTTGTAGGTGGCCCGGATAAAGGGCGGGATCAACGCCAGGGTAATGGCTATCAGGGTATTGCCAAAACCCGGTCCCATGATGGCGACCATGATGATGGCCATCAGCAGGGAGGGGATGGAGAGCAGGGTATCGAGCAGGTGGTGCAACACGCTCGATTTAAGCCCCTTGCTCATCCCGCCGAGGATGCCGATGGCGGAACCCACCACCATGGCGATCACCACTACGACCAGCGCATAACCGAAAGTGAGGCGCGCACCCACCACCAGCCGGGAGAGCATGTCGCGCCCCAGATCGTCGGTGCCGAGGAAGTAGTCGATGTTGCCGGTTGCCGCCCAGGAGGGGGCCAGCAGCAGCTTGTCGGTGTGCTGTTCATCGATGCCGTAGGGGACGACCAGCGGCCCCACCAGCGTGATGAGCAGCAACAGCAAAAAGCACCAGAGCCCTGCCATCGCCAGCGGATTGCGGCTGTAGGAGGCCCACGTCTGCTCAAGGGGCGAGAGGATCTTGAGCTCGGGATAGATGTTCGATTTATCTTGCATAGGATACCTGGCTCCTGGTCACGCCATGAGCGCGTTCAATCTTGTTTGGCATACAACTCTTTGCGCCGTGCCGGATAGATAAGGGTGGTCAGCAACTCGGTGCTGACGCTGGTCAGGATCACGAAACTGGCCACCACCAGGGTCGCGCCGCGAATGGCGGCGTAATCCTGCAGGGCGATGCTGCTGATGAGCCAGCGGCCGATCCCGTGCCACTCGAACACCACCTCGGTGATCATGGCGGAAGTGAGCACGCTGCCTAGCTGCAGACCCAGCAGCGGCAGTACCGGCGGCAGGGCGTTCTTCAGACCATGGCGCCAGACGATCTGCGCCTTGGAAAGGCCCCGGCTCGCTGCCGCCTTGATGTAGTTCTGCTTCATCACGTCGATGAGGGAACTGCGCACATGGCGGATCACCTCGGTAGTGGGCACCACCGCCAGCACCAGTGACGGAAGGATCAGGTGGCGCAGGGCATCGTGCAGCGCCGCTTGCCGCCAGGGTTCGTTGCTGAGCAGCACATCGATCACCGCGATGCCGGTAATGGGGGGCACATCGTAGAGCAGGCTGATCTGGCCCGACGCCGGCAACCAGCCGAGATCCAGCGAAAAGAGCATCACCACCAGCAGCGCCAGCCAGAACACCGGCACCGCATAGCCGATAAGACCGGCTGTCATGATGGAGAGATCCAGCGTCTTTCCCTGTGACAGGGCCGTCAGGGTTCCGAGAGGAACCCCCACCAGCAGCGAGATGGCGAACGCCGCCAGACAGAGGATCAGGGTTGCCGGGAAGTAGTGGCGGATCTCGTCCAGCACCGGCAGCCCGGAGACGCTGGAGAGCCCCAGGTCACCTGCGAAAATACGGCGCAGGAAATCGGGGTAGCCGCTCCAGAAGCTGAGCTGATTGCCGATCAGCCGATAGTCCAGCAGATAGGCGACAAAGGTCAGCGCCAGCAGAGTGATAAGCAGCAGGTTGATGCGGCGCAAGGTGTATAGAAGCATGCTTACTCCCTGTGAGCCTGGTTGAAGGAGGTGCCGCCAAAGGGCATCAGCGTCAGCCCCTCGATGTCGCTGCGGCTGACCTGGGTACGCAAGGCGTGCGCCAGCGGGATCAGCGGCAGCTGTTCGTTAAGCAGGGTCTGGGCATAGTAGTAGTTACGCAGCCGGAACGAGAGCTGGGGCGTGGTGACCGCATCATCCAGTAGTTGATCGAAGGCCGGGCTACACCAGCGGCTGTAGTTGTTGCCGCGCTCCACTGCCGAGCAGCTCAGCAGCTGGCGGAAGAAGTTGTCCGGGTCGGCGTTGTCGGCAATCCAGCCGGAGAGCAGACTGTCGTACTGCCCCTTGGTGAGGCGGCCTTCGATCACCGGCCACTCCCGTTGCACGATCTTGAGCTTGATCCCGACCTTGGCCAGATCGCTGCGGATCAGCTGGGCGGTCTTGACCGCATCCGGGTTGTAGGGGCGGGCGTCCGGTTGCACCAGCACCTGCATCTCAAACCCTTTCTCCAGTCCCGCCTCCTTGAGCAGCTGGCGCGCCCGTTTCAGATCGGGTTTGCGCTCGGGCAGGCTCGGGTTGTACCCCCATGAGAGGGTCGGCAGCAGGCTGTTAGCGGGCAGGCCGGTATCGAAATAGACCGCCTGAAGCAGGTTGTCGATATTGATGGCGCTGGCAATGGCCTGACGCACCTTGACGTTGTTGAACGGCGGCTTGCGGGTATTGAGGGCCAAAAAGGCGACGTTCATCCCCGACTGGACCGAGAGGCTCAGTGCCGGATTTTGCTTGATCACCGAGAGCTGGCTGGCGGAAGGGGTGCTCATTACGTCGCACTCGCCGGTCAGCAGCTTGGCCAGCCGTTTGGCGGATTTGGGGGTAATGTCGTAGACCAGCTGTTCAATCTTGGCATCGCCGCCCCAGTAGCCAGGGTGGCGCAGATAGCGGATGAACTCGTTGTGGCGATACTCCTTGAAGCTGAAGGGTCCGGTGCCGATGGGGCGGCTATCCAGCAGGGCTGGCGTGCCCGCCTGCAACATCTGCTCGGCGTATTCGGCGGAGAGGATCACCGCATAGTCGCTGGCCAGGGTGGCGAGGAAGGAGGCGTTTGGCTGGTTCAGCTCGAACACTACCGTCTGCGGCCCCTTCTTGCTCACCCGTTTGATCAGCAGATCTTGCCCCAGGCTGTAGAAGTAGGGGTAATCGCCGCCGGAGACATTGTGATAGGGGTGCTGCTCGTCAAGCTGGCGGGCATAGGTGAAGACCACGTCATCGGCATTGAAAGTGCGGGTGGGCTTGAACCAGAGGGTATGATGAAACGTCACCCCCTTGCGCAGGGTCAAGGTATAGGTGAGGCCATCCTCGCTGACATGCCAGTTGGTGGCGAGCGCCGGCTCCAGCGCCAGGGTGTTGGGGTTCACCTCCAGCAGGCGGTCGTAGAGCGGACGGGCACTGGCATCCAGTGTCACCCCGGAGTTGGAAACATGGGGATTGAAGGAGAGGGGGGATCCCTCAGCACAATAGATGAGTCCGGTTTTGGAGGCCTCGGGTTGCTTCTGGCAGCCGGTGACCAGCACCAGCATACCCAGCAGCAAGGGTGTGAGCATTCTCATTGTTGAACCATGTTCTTATAGGGGCTTTGTACGCACGTTTTGATACAAATGTGCCAGCGCGAAGGCTGGCGTGTTGCTGGAGTCGGCATCAACCGCACTCCTTCACTCTTGTTCTGCATCGTTATCGCCATCCAGCAGCTGATATTTGCGTAGCATGCCACGGAACTGGTGATAGCTTAAGGCCAGCAGTTGAGCGGCTTTGCGCTGATTATACTGGGATTGCTGCATCGCTTGCTTGAGTAAATTAATCTCGTACTCCGCCACCGCCTGCTTGAGATCGAGCGGCAAGGCGAGGGGGGATGCAGATTGTACCTCGCTTCGGGCCTCTTGCGCAGGTTGCGTGACCTGTGGTCGCCAGGGGGAATCAAACGGGTTGAGCACCAGGGTCGAGAGCGGCAACTGGGGATTGCCCTGACGATAGATACTGCGCTCCACCACGTTCTTCAGCTCCCGTACGTTGCCCGGCCAGTGGTAATCCAGCAGCAGCTGGGTTGCCTTGCGCGAGAAACCGGCAAACAGCGGATAGCCCAGCTCCCGGGTCATGCTGTGGGCGAAATGCTCCGCCAGCATCAGGATATCTTCCCGCCGCTCCCGCAAGGGGGGGAGGGTGATCACATCAAACGCGAGCCGGTCGAGCAGATCGTGGCGAAACTGCCCCTTGTCGGTCAGCGCAGGGAGATCCTCGTTGGTGGCGCAGACCAGTCGCACATCCACCTTGAGGGGCTTGGCCCCGCCCACCCGCTCGAACTCGCCATACTCGATGACTCGCAGCAGCTTCTCCTGCACCCGGGCGCTGGTGGTGGCCAGCTCGTCAAGGAAGAGGGTGCCGCCATCGGCCCGCTCGAAGCGGCCCTGATGACGCTTGGCGGCGCCGGTAAACGATCCCGCTTCGTGACCGAACAGTTCGGTCTCCAGCAGGCTCTCGCTCAGGGTGGCGCAGTTGATGGTGACAAAGCTTTGATCCCAGCGCGCCGAGAGATAATGTAGGCGGTGGGCGATCAGCTCCTTGCCCGTCCCCCGCTCACCGATGATCAGCACGGGTTTGCGCAGCGGGGCGAGCCGTGAGGCCTGCTCAATGATCTCGAGAAATGCGTTGGATTCCCCCAGCAGGCTTTCCGTGGCCGTGGTCATAGTGATCCCTGTCAGTTGTAAAAGCTGGTCAATCTTACCAAAAGTTGGTGATTTTAATCATCTCTTGCGTGAGGCATCTTGCAATCCGGCTATTCTGCCCCATATAAATCAACAAGTTAAATTTTGTTCCAGATTGGCACACAAGTTGCCATTGTCAATGGAGAAACAACGCCATGCCAATAACAGGAGTGCAATCATGAGTATTTTTTCCCGTCTGGCCGACATCATCAATTCCAACCTGACGGCCCTGCTCGACAAGGCAGAAGATCCCCAGAAGATGGTGCGCCTGATCATCCAGGAGATGGAGGACGAGCTGGTCAAGGAGCGTTCCAATCTGGCCCGCTTCCTCGCCAGCCAGAAAGAGATTGGTCGTCAGGTCGCCCGTCATCAGGAGCGGGTCGACGAGTGGCAAGCCAAGGCTGAGCTGGCCCTGACCAAGGGGCGTGAAGATCTGGCCCGCGCCGCCCTTATCGAGAAAAAGAAACAGACCGAGTTGTCAGAGACCCTCTACCGCGAGCAGCAGGCGGTCGACAGCGGCATCGAGAAGCTGGGTGAAGAGATCCGCCAGCTCGAAGCCAAGCTGGAAGATGCCCGCGCCCGTCAAAAGGCGATGGCCATTCGCACCGAAGCGGCCAGCAGCCGTCTCAACGTGCAGAGCCAGGTAGCCCGTGGCGAGAGCCAGGCTGTGGTGAGCAAGTTTGAGCGGATGGAGCGTCGCATCGACGAAATGGAAGCGCGCGCCGATCTGGGTCAGTCCGACAAGGCGCTGGCGCAACAGTTTGCCGAGCTGGAAGTGGACGATCAGATAAGTCGTGAGCTGGAAGCCATGCGCCAGAAGCTGGGCCAGGGCGACAGCAAAAGCGAAGGCAAACAGGGGGAGTAACAGATGGAAGATCTGCTGGGCGTATTGATGGTTCCCATGGTGGTCTTCATGGTGGTGGTAGCCCCCATCTGGCTGGTGCTGCACTATCGTGCCAAGGGGCGGATTGGCGCCGGTCTTGCTGATAGCGAGCGGGAACAGCTGCAAGGGCTGCTGGCTCGCACCGAGAAGATGCAGGAGCGAGTGGGCGCGCTGGAATCAATTCTGGATGCAGAAGTACCCGGTTGGAGGAACAAGGTATGAGCAGTGTCAGTCGTGAAGGGCGTAACCTCTATCGCGATCCCCTGCGTGGCAAGATAGCCGGGATCTGTGCCGGTTTGGCTGAGTATTTCGGGGTGGAGACCTGGATCGTGCGGCTGCTCGCCATCAGTGGCCTTATCTTCGCCGGTTTCATTACCTTCACCGCCTATATCGCCGCCTGGTTCTTGCTCGACAAAAAGCCGGTCACCCTCTATTCGCAAGAGGATGCCGACTTTGCTGAGGTGCGGATGAAAGCGCGCAGCTGGCAGGCGGGGATCACCCCTCATCAGGCGCTGGGCCGCATCGCGCAGGAACTTGACGCGCTGGAGCCCAGAGTTCAGCGGATCGAGAAGCTGGTGACCTCCAGGGAGTTCACCCTGCAGCGGGAATTTCGCAAGCTGTAGTGCTTGCTCAAGCACTCAATGTCGATGGCGGCGCCTCCCGTGATGCGCCACCATCGACACCAGCTATCCAGATGCAACCACCAAGGGAGAACGGGTCAAGCCTTGATACTCAATAAACTGGAACAGAAGTTGACTCGCCTGCAGAGCAAGGCGAACGACGTGGTGAACCGGGTGCGGGATCGCCATATCCGGCTGGCGGTGACCGGCCTCTCTCGCAGCGGCAAAACCGCCTTTATCACGGCGCTGGTCAACCAGCTGGAACACGCGGCCATCGATGGCCGTTTGCCGTTGTGGGATGCCCTGCGTCAGGGGCGCATCCTCGGCGCCCGCCGGGTGCCGCAGCTCAATGCCCACATCCCCACCTTTGCCTACGAGCGTGGCCTCGACTCCCTGTTTGGCGATCCACCGGCCTGGCCCGAGCCCACCCGCGGTGTGGCCGAGGTGCGTCTCGAAATTCGCTATCGCACCCGTCATCCCCTGCGCAAGCATCTGGGGGAGATCTCCACCCTCTACGTGGATCTGGTGGACTACCCCGGGGAGTGGCTGCTCGACTTGCCGCTCCTTGAGATGAGCTACGAGCAGTGGTGCGAACAGGTGCGCGAGCAGCTTCGTCGCCCAGAGCTGCAGGCACTTGCCGCCAGCTGGTTGACCCCCGGGTGGCAGGCTGAGCAACGCTTCGAAGAACGACCAGTGGCGGAGCTGGCCGAGCGCTACACCGCCTATCTGCATGCCTGCAAACAGGAGCTGGGATTGCACCTTATTCAACCCGGTCGCTTCGTGTTGCCGGGGGAGTATGCCGGTGCCCCCATGCTGCAATTTGTCCCCTGGGTGTGGGAGATGCCTGCCAGCGAGCCCGCCGATGGCACTCTTTACGCCACTCTCAAGCAGCGCTTCGAGCAGTACAAGCAGCATCTGGTGCAGGGTTTTTATGAGCAGCACTTTGCCGGTTTTGATCGCCAGATCGTGCTGGTGGATTGCCTGCAGCCCCTCAACGCCGGGGCGGCCAGCTTTGGCGACATGCAGCAGGCCATCGCCCGCATCATGGAGAGCTTTGCCTACGGCAAGAGCAACTGGTGGCGGCGACTCTTCTCGCCCCGTATCGACAAGCTGCTGTTTGTGGCGAGTAAGGCCGATCACGTTACCCCCGAACAGCATGCGCCCATGGTTTCCCTGCTCCAGCATCTGGTGCGCAGTGGCCGCGGGCAGGCCCGTTTTGAGGGGATCACCACCGAGTGTCTGGCGCTCGCCGCCATCAAGGCGACCGAAGTTGGCAAGGGGGTGGCCAATGGCCGCGAGTTCCCCGCCATCCGTGGCACCAGCCTGAGCGGTGAGCCGCTGCTGCTGTTCCCCGGGGAGGTGCCGCCCCATATTCCGCCTGCGCAGTGGTGGAACAATCAGGGCTTTGATTTTCAGGCGTTTCGCCCCATGCCCATGAGCCCCCATCAGGCGCTGCCCCATATCCGGCTCGATGCGGCGCTGGAGTTTCTGCTCGGGGATCACCTCGAATAACGGTGTGCGGTCTTGGCACCTGAGCCGAAGGCTGCGCACAGGAGAACAATGCGATGAACGATCAGATAAAAGAGCGGCCACCGTTGCAGGGCAAGGTGATTCTTGAGCCTGCCTTGACGGTGGCCAGTGACGAGCGACCCCCCGCACCGGCCCAGCGGCTGGAGGAGGCGAGCTTCGAGCGCCTCGACGAGCTGGACGAGTTCACCGAGGTGGAGAGCGCCCTCGTCATCAAACCGCGCCGCCGCCATCGGCTACTGGCGTGGGGGCTGGGGGCGGTCGGTCTGCTCTCGTTGGGCCAGTATGGCGCCTTTCTTTACGATCAATTCCTCACCACCCCGCTCTGGGGCAGCGCCTGGCTGGCGGCCTCGGCGCTGGTCGCTGCGGGGACCGCCAGCGTGGTGGGGCGCGAGTGGCTGCGGCTGCGCACCCTCAAGCGGCGTCAGGATGTGCGCTCGCGAGCAGAAGATCTGCTTGCTCATCAGGGAGTCGGGCAGGGGCAGGCCTTTTGCGAAGGGTTGGCGGTCAAAAGTGGCGACAAAGGGCGCGAGGGGTATCAAACCTGGCTGGCCCAGCTCGATGAGAGCCACAGCGATCGGGAGGTGCTGACCCTCTACAGCCAGCTGGTACTCGGCGAGCGTGACAAGCTGGCCCAGGCGCGGGTGGCCAAATGGTCGGGGGAGGCCGCTGTTCTGGTGGCGCTCAGCCCGCTCGCCACCGTCGACATGATGCTGATGTTGTGGCGCAACCTGCGGATGATCGAGGATATCGCCGATGTCTATGCCATCGAACTTGGCTACTGGAGCCGCATACGCCTCATCCGTCAGGTGTTTCGCAACATGCTCTACGCCGGTGCCACCGAGCTGGTGACCGAGGTGGGGATGGACTTGCTGGGCGCCGAGTTTGCCGCCAAGCTCTCTGCTCGCGCGGCGCAAGGGGTGGGGGCCGGTCTGCTCACCGCCCGCCTTGGCCTGCGCACCATAGAGGCGTGCCGTCCGCTGCCCTGGTGTGCGGACGAGAAACCGAAACTCGGCGAGCTGCGCAAGCGGCTGATCGGCCAGCTGGCGGGGTATCTCAATCAGCCTTGATGGCTGCTGGAGATTAATAGCGGTTGTCACAATTTATTTACAACTGTTTCAGGCAGCCGACTCATGGGTCGGCTGCTTTTTTTGTTGCCATTTCGTTACAGTGAAATCGTGATGAAACGGCAAGGCGCCTTGATGTGGCGCCAGAGGATGGAACCGCTATGGCAACCTTCTACACCGCCCACCAGCCGGATGCTGACGGGGTGATCCACTACGGCAACGAAGAGCACGGCACCTGGCAGATCCTGATCGAACGTCAGTTCGCCGCTCTTGCTGGCAAGGGGTGTAACGAGTATCTGGCCGGTCTCGACAGGCTGGGGCTGCCCCGTGATCGCATCCCCCAGCTGGCCGAGATCAACGCTGTCTTGCAGCCTGCGACCGGCTGGTCGGTGGCGGCGGTACCTGCGCTTATCTCGTTCGATCGCTTCTTCGCCCTGCTGGCCAATCGCCAGTTTCCGGTGGCCACCTTTATCCGACGCCGGGACGAGCTCGACTACCTGCAAGAGCCGGATATCTTTCACGAGATCTTCGGCCACTGCGCCATGCTGACCAATCCGGCCTTTGCCCACTTCACCCACCTCTATGGTCAGTTAGGGCAGCAGGCGAGCAAGGAGCAGCGGGTTTTTCTGGCGCGGCTCTACTGGTTCACCGTGGAGTTTGGCCTCTTGGCAACGCCGGACGGGCTGCGTATCTACGGTGGCGGCATTCTATCCTCCATCGGCGAGACAGCTTATGCCCTTTCCGGCAAGCCGCTGCTGCAACCCTTCGATCTGCTGACCGTGCTGCGCACCCCGTATCGCATCGACATCATGCAGCCCACCTATTTTGTGTTGCCGAGTCTCGATCATCTCTACCAGCTGGCCGGGGAGGAGATCATGGCTGCTCTGGCGGAGGCCAGTCGGCTTGGCCTCTATCCGCCACGTTTTGAGGTTGCCGCTGGCAAACAGGCGAGCTGACCAAAAGCAAACAACCCTATTTCATTTTCATTAATTTTTCATTAATTCAAGCAGGAGTAACCCATGTCCGAACTGGCCAGCCAACAGTGTGAAGCGTGTCGCGCCGATGCCCCCAAGGTGAGCGATGAGGAGCTGCACGAGCTGATGCAGCTTATTCCCGACTGGCAGCCGCTGGTGGAGGAGGGGGCGCTGCAACTGCGGCGGGAATTTACGTTTCGCAACTTCAAGGAGGCGCTGGCGTTTACCAACCGCCTGGGGGAGCTGGCGGAAGCGGAGTTCCATCATCCGGCCATCCTGACCGAGTGGGGGAAGGTGACCGTCAGCTGGTGGACCCACAAGATCGGCGGATTACACCGTAACGACTTCATCATGGCTGCGCGTACAGACCAATTGCCCAGATAATCTGAGAACAGGTTGAGGCGGAGTATCCCCCTTCCTGCATTTCTGACCGAATGGGGGAAGGTGACCGTCAGCTGGTGGACGCACAAGATCGGCGGTTTGCATCGCAACGACTTCATCATGGCGGCGCGCACCGATCAGTTGCTCCGGTAATCGCACCCCACACCAGCGTCATCGGTTGACCCGGGCCTGCCTGCGAAAGCGGGGCAGGCCCGCATTTTTATGGGCTGGCGCTCGCACTGGGGGGATCGAGACTGTATTATCCGCTCATTCATAGAGTTAGCTAGGAAGTGTGTCCCGAATGCGTCTTGAAGTCAGCTGTGAAGACCGCCTGGGCCTGACCCGGGAACTGCTCGACCGCTTGGTGGAGCACAATATCGATCTGCGCGGCATCGAAATCGATACCTCAGGCATCATCTATCTCAACTTTCCCGAGCTGGAGTTCAGTGATTTTCAGCACCTGATGCCGGAGATCCGCCGCATTCCCGGCGTCTACGACGTCAAGACCATCCCTTACATGCCTTCCGAGCGAGAGCACCACGAGATCGAGGCGCTGCTCAAGGCGCTGCCGGATCTGGTTTTCTCTCTCGACAGCAAGGGTAAGGTGACCCAGGCCAACCAGTCGGCCCTCACCACCCTCGGCTTGCCGGTGGAGGAGGTGCGCGGCGTGGCGCTCGGTTCGCTGGTCAAGGGGTTCTCCTTCACCCGCTGGCTGGAGGCGAGCGAGATCAAGCCACAGACCTGCAAGCTCAGTTTCAATGGCGAAGAGTATCTCGCTGACCTGATGCCGCTGTTCGTGGCAGAAGCCCGCGGCAAGCAGGCGCTGGCCGGGGCCGTGGTGGTGCTCAAATCTGCCCGTCGGGTCGGCCTGCACTTCAGCGCGCTTCATGCGGTGGAAGTGGGGGGCTTCGAGCATCTGCAGGCCGAGAGCCCCAAGATGAAAGAGGTGCTGTCGCAAGCGCGCAAACTGGCGATGCAGGACGCGCCGCTGCTGATTGTCGGCGAGACCGGCACCGGCAAGGAGCTGCTGGCCCGTGCCTGTCACGGTGCCAGCCTGCGCTCCAGCCACCCCTTTATGGCCCTCAACTGCGCCGCCATGCCCGATAACGTGGCCGAGAGCGAGCTGTTTGGTTATGCCCCCGGTGCCTTTGGCAACAACACCGAGGGTAAGCGCGGCGTGCTGGAGCTGGCGAGCGGCGGCACCCTGATGCTGGACGAGATTGGCGACATGTCTCCCCATCTGCAGACCAAGTTTTTGCGGGTGTTGCAGGATGGGGTATTCCGCCGAGTCGGTGACGAGCAGGAGGTGAAGGTCAACGTGCGTTTCATCTGCACCACCCAGAAGCAGTTGCTGGATCTGGTGCACGAAGGAACCTTCCGCGAGGATCTCTACTATCGCCTCAACGTGCTCAGTCTGGCGCTGCCACCCCTGCGCGAGCGCAAGGCAGACATCATGGTGCTGGCCCAGCAGTTTGTCTCCCGCTTTGCCAGCGAGTTGCAGCGACCCCGTCCGCGCTTTACCCGCAACATGGCCGACTACCTGACCGCCTATCGCTGGCCGGGCAACGTGCGCCAGCTGCGCAACTGTCTCTACCGCGCCATGACCCTGCTGGAAGGGGATGAGCTGGGGCCCGAGCAGATCGATCTGCCGGTGGCGGCCGATACCATGCCGCTGATCGACGAGTGGTTTGAGGGGAATCTCGACGATGCGGTGAAGCGCTTCGAGAGCCAGCTGCTGGCCCGGCTCTATCCCGCCTTCCCGTCGACGCGCCAGCTGGCCAAACGCCTGGGCGTGTCGCATACCGCCATCGCCAACAAGCTGCGAGAATACGGCATCAGCAAGAAGTGATTTCCGTCTTGTTGCCTGCCACCAGAGAGCCCGTTACCAGACGGGCTCTCCGTTTTCTTTACACGAACTCGGTAGATGATGGCGGGGTGAGACTTGTCAGGCCAGTGTCAGCCAACTTACTATCTGGGTTCATGTACCCGAACCGCAATGCCATAGCAGCGGTATTGTCAAGGCGACCACCTCCCGACCATGCTGTTACTCTTTTCCCCCCGTTTAACTGCCCGTCTTGCGCTCCTGTTGGTTGCGTTTGGCCTGCTGTTGCCCCGCGCGCTGGCGGAAACGGCCGCGGAGAGCCGGGCGACGGCGGTCAGGGAGCTGGTGCTCGATATCATGAGTTACACCCGCTGGCCCACCGAGCCTGCGGTGCTGCGTATGTGCGTGGCGGCGCCGACCGAATATGCCGGCGCCCTCTTTACCATCGATCGTCAAGCCAATGGCCGTACCGTGCAGGTCCATCGTTACGAGGCGAGCGATCCGGCCATCAGCGATCACTGCGATGTGCTCTATCTGGGAGTGCTCGACGAGCCGACCCGGATTGCGCTGTTTGCCCGCCTGCAGGGACACCCAGTGCTCAGCATCAGCGAATACAACCACGACTGCTCCACCAGCTCGGTGTTCTGCCTGCAGACCTCGCCGGACAGCGTGCGGGTGCGGTTTAAAGTGAACCTCGATGCTCTGGCCCTGAGCGGCGTGCGGGTGCATCCCGCCGTGCTCAAGCTGGCCCATGCCGACAAGGGGGTCCCATGAGACGACAGGTGAGCGCGGCTCCCCGCCGTCTGACCCTGCGTCAGAGCCTGGGGCGAACCCATCTGGTGGCCGCCATCACAGCCGTCAGCGTGGCGGGACTCTTTTTTACACTGGTGGCCCTGCTGGTAGTGCGTTTTTACGCCGACCACAATCTGGAGCTGGTCGCCCGCGCCATCAGCTACAGCGCCGAGGCGGCGGTGGTGTTCCACGATGAGGAGGCGGCGAGCGAGGCGCTCAGTGGCATCGTTGCCAAGGAAGAGGTGGCCCAAGCCACTATCGTGCTGACCAATGGCCAGCAGCTCGCCAGTTGGGAGCGCCCCAGAAGCAACCCGCTGGTGACGCTCGAAGACTATCTGGCCCAACTGCTGATGCCGGGGCCTGTCAAACTCCCCATGCTGCGGGGTGGTGAGCAGATCGCCACCATCGAGCTGCGCGGCCACGGTGAATATCTGTTGCTGTTTTTGCTCTCGGCGCTGCTGGTGATGGTTGTTTGCCTGATGCTGAGCGCCATGGTGGCACTCTATGTGGCTGACCGGATGCAGGTCTCCATCACCGCACCGCTGCGCAAACTGGCACTTGTCGCCCACTCGGTACGCCGACAACGCACCCTGGGGATGCGGGCGCCACCGGCCGATATCGTCGAGATTAACGAGCTGGGGGATGACTTCAACTCCCTGCTGGACGAGCTGCAAGCCTGGCAGGCCCAGCAGGCCCGCGAAAATGCCAACCTGCTCCATCAGGCGACCCACGATGCCCTCACCGGACTGCCCAATCGCGCTCTGTTTGAAGCGCGGCTCGCGCAGGCCATCTCCCTCGGCGAGCAAGAGGGGTTTGCGCTGCTCTATCTCGACTGTGATCGCTTCAAGCAAATTAATGACACGCTGGGCCACAACGCCGGTGACGATGTGCTGATCGCGCTCTCAAGACGGGTGCAACATCAGTTGCGTCCGGATGATCTGGTGTTTCGCCTCGGTGGTGACGAGTTTGCGGTGCTGGTTGGCCCACTCCAGCGACAGCATGAGGTGGAAGAGGTGATTGGCCGCATCCAGCAGGCGATGAGCGAACCGGTGGCGCTGCGTGACGGTCGTCAGCTGGTGGCAGAGGTGAGTGTCGGCTTCGCCGTCTATCAGGCTGGCATGAGTGCCAGCGTGCTGTGTGATCAGGCCGATGCAGCCATGTATCTGGCGAAACGGGCGCGCCGCAGCGAACAGCAAACCATCGCCTGACTGGCAAGAATAACAACATAAACAAGGAGCAAACCATGAAGATCACCCACCTGTTGAAAGTGACCCTGCTGGGGTTGATGTTGTCGCTGCTGGCCGGTTGCCAGAGCGCGCCCAAGGGGTTGACCCCGGAGCAAATCGCCGTGCTCAAGGAGCAGGGCTTTTATCTGACCGATGAGGGGTGGACGCTGGATCTGGCCAACCGGGTGCTGTTTGCCAACAACGTGGGGGCGCTCAATCCCCAGACTCGCCAATCCGTTGAAAAGCTGGGTAAAACACTGCTTGGCGTAGGGTTGGACAAGGCGCGGGTGGATGGCCATACCGACAATACCGGCGAGAGCAGCTACAACCAGCAACTCTCACTGAAGCGGGCCCAGTCAGTGGCCGATGTGCTGGTCTCGGTCGGCATGAAGCCAGCCAATCTGGAGATCCATGGCCGTGGCGAGACCATGCCGCTGGCGGATAACAAGACCAGAGAGGGCCGGGCCGCCAACCGCCGGGTTGCCATCGTCATCAGCGATCAATAACCCTTTTATCGTGTCGTTACCCATAAAAAAAGAGCGCCCGACCGGCGCTCTTTTTGATCGCGACAGCTGGGGTCGCGAGGGCATGTGGGGGCAGGGTTACTGCGCGCTATTCTGCCCGTTATTGTCGTGATGGCTGCGCAGGCGGATGTTGATCATCTCCACCACCAGCGAGAAGGCCATGGCGAAGTAGATGTAGCCCTTCGGAATATGCAGATCCATCCCCTCGGCCATCAGGGCGAAGCCCACCAGGGTGAGGAAGGAGAGGGCCAGCATTTTGATGGTGGGATGGGCATCGACGAAATCACCGATGGATTTGGCGGCAAACATCATGATGAAGACGGCGATCATGATGGCCAGCACCATGACAGGCACGTGATCGGCCATGCCGACGGCGGTGATCACCGAGTCGAGGCTGAACACGATATCGAGGATGGCGATCTGGATCAGGGTGCTGATAAAGCCCGAGGCCGCTTTGCTGACGCTCTGTGGCTCGGCTGCCCCTTCCAGGGTGACGTGGATCTCGTGGGCACTCTTGCCGATGAGGAACAAGCCCCCCAGCAACAGGATGAGATCGCGGCCGGAGATGGCTTCACCCAGCACGGTGAACAGTGGTTCGGTCAGGCGCATCACCCAGGCGAGCGACAGCAGCAGCAGGATCCGGGTGCCCATGGCGAGCCCCAGACCCAGAATGCGCGCTTTTTGACGCTGCGCCTCCGGCAGGCGACCTACCAGGATGGAGATAAAGATGATGTTGTCGATGCCCAGCACGATCTCGAGCAGGGTAAGGGTGGCGAGTGCGACCCAGGCAGAGGGATCAAGAACCCATTCCAGCATGATTGAACCTTGGTTGAAAATTGGTTGGAAAATTGAAGCAGCGCATTCTAGCAGGGGCGCCACTGCTTGTCCCAGAGGGGGGAAAAGATAAAAATGGTGGCCATCGCAAGGGAGGCAGGCATGTTTCGATTAGGGTTCATTATTAATCCGGTCGCCGGGATTGGTGGCGCAGTGGGGCTCAAGGGCAGTGACGGCGTGGTGGATGAGGCGCTGGCCCGTGGTGCAGTGCCCAAAGCGCAGGAACGGGCGCGGCAAGCTTTGTTGCCACTGTGCGAGTTGACGGCACCGTTCGAGCTGCTGACGGTGGCGGGAGAGATGGGGGAGACGGTAGCCCGTTCTCTGGGATTGCCTTGTCGGGTCATCTATCAACCGGCCGGGGAGAGCACCTCGGCCGATGATACCCGCCACGCCGCCGAGTTGATGCGCGAAGCCGGGATCGATCTGCTGCTGTTTGCCGGTGGCGATGGCACGGCGCGGGATATCTGCGCCGCGGTGGGGGAGTCTTGCCATGTGCTCGGCATTCCGGCGGGGTGCAAGATCCACTCCGGCGTCTACGGGGTGACGCCCGCCGCCAGCGGGCGGGTGGTGGCGCGAATGATCGCCGGTGAACTGCTCAGCCTGATCGATGCCGAGGTGCGTGACATCGACGAGGAGGCGTTTCGCGCGGGCAAGGTGCGGGCCCGCCACTACGGCCAGCTGAAGGTGCCCGGCGATCTGCGTTACGTGCAGGCGGTCAAGCAGGGGGGTAAGGAGTCCGAAGAGCTGGTGTTGGCGGATCTCGCCGCCGGTGTGGTGGAGCAGATGGAGCCCGATACCCTCTATCTGATGGGCTCCGGCAGCACGGTGGCAGCCTGTATGGCTGAGCTCGGTCTGGAAAATACTTTGCTCGGTGTGGATCTGGTGGAAAATGGCCGACTTATCGGGCAGGATCTCAGCGCCGCCGAGATCCTGACCCGGATCCGCGGCCGTCGCTGCCGACTGATCATTACCCTGATAGGCGGACAGGGACATCTGTTCGGGCGCGGAAATCAGCAATTGAGTCCTGAGGTGATTCGGTGTGTCGGGCTGGAGAATATCCAGGTGCTGGCAACCAAAGCCAAGCTTGCCGCCCTTGCGGGCAGGCCGCTGCTGGTGGACACCGATGATCCGCAATTAAACCGGGCGTTGCGTGGTTATCTGCGAATAACCACGGGATACAAGGATCAGGTCATCTACCCGGTGGCCAACCCGGAATAGGACGCCAAGGACGCTGCTGGCCTGGCGCCAGAGAGCTGCAATCAACCGGATTGCGGTTCCATACCCCCGAATTTTTTGCCGCAAATGAGGCTGCGTTACATGACGATTCACGATTTTGAGCACAAGTTGTTGGGACTGATCGACAGCATGGTTGCCACCGCGACCGACGATGAGCTGTTTGCGGGGGGTTACCTGCGAGGTCATATCTCATTGGCCGTTGCCCGGGCCGAGCTGGAAGGCAAGACCCTGGTGCGGGACGTCAAGAGCTATGTGCTGCGCAGCCTCAACGAGGCGATCTTGCAAGGTGAGCTTTCTGAAGAGGATGAAAAACTGGTGCAGGCGATGTGGAGTCGTTTGCAACAAGATGCAGAAGCTTGATCGGATACACAATTCAAACTGAAGTTTGAGTTTATCCTTCCCCTGAAGTTAGTGAAAGGTTAATAATAAGTTTCGCCTTTTGTTTCAGGGATTAAACTATGGCCTCCTCCTCACGTATTGCCAATAAACTGCCGCTCGAGATGCTCTATCACTGGGAGCGGCAGTGTCCTGATCGAACCTACCTGCGTCAAACCATCAACCGCGAATATGTCGATTTCACCTGGGGTGAAGTGGCCGATGAAGCGCGGCGGATGGTGACGGCCTTGCGTCACCTCGGTCTGGTGGCGGGTGACAAGGTGGCGCTGCTCTCCAAGAACTGCGCCCAGTGGTTTATCGCCGATCTGGCGATGCAGATGGGGCAGTATGTGAGCGTGCCCATCTACCCGACTGCCAACGTCGACACCATCGAATATGTGCTGCGCCATAGCGAGGCCAAAGCGATCTTCGTCGGCAAGCTGGATGACTGGAAGAGTCAGGAAGCGGGCGTACCCGCCGATCTGCTGCGCATCGCCTTCCCCTATGACACCATGCCAGCCAGCCACCAGTGGGACGATCTGCTGGAAGCGCACGAGCCGATCCCTGACAGCCCGGTGCAGGCCCCTGACTCCCTGCTGAGTCTGGTCTACACCTCCGGCAGCACCGGCAAGCCGAAAGGGGCCATGCTGAGCGTCGAGCGTTACGCCTGGTCCTGCGAGAAGCTGGTTGAGACGGTGAGCCTGAGCCAGGCCGATCGGGGTTTCTCCTACCTGCCGCTGGCCCACATTACCGAGCGGGTCTACATCTACGGCGGCAGCCTCTATGGCGGCGCTACCATAGCGTTCCCCGAATCCCTCGACACCTTTATCGAAGATGTCAAACGCTGCCGTCCCACCGTCTTTATCTCGGTGCCGCGGCTGTGGGCCATGTTCCGCATCAAGATCCACGAGAAGCTGCCCCAGAACAAACTGGCGTTGCTGCTCAAGATCCCGCTTATCTCCGGCCTTATCAAACGCAAGCTGCAAAAGGGGCTGGGGCTGGATCAGGCACGGGTACTCGGCTGCGGTTCCGCGCCTGTCTCCCCTGCGCTGCTTGAGTGGTATTTGAGCATCGGCCTCAAGGTGACGGAAGCCTGGGGCATGACCGAGAACCACGCCTACTCCACCATCAACTACCCGTTCCGCGCCGACAAGATCGGCACCGTCGGCAAGGCGGGGATCGGAGTGACCATCAAGATCTCCGACGAGGGGGAGATCCTCTGCCGCTGCGAAGGGATGATGCTGGGTTACTACAAGGATCCCGAGCACAGCGCCGAGGCCATCGATGCCGAGGGGTGGCTCCACACCGGCGACATGGGCAAGCTGGACAAGGAGGGTTATCTCACCATCACCGGCCGGATGAAGGATGTGTTCAAGACCGCCAAGGGCAAGTATGTGGCGCCGGTGCCCATCGAGGGACTGCTGGGGCAGGAGCCCATTATCGAACAGCTCTGCGTGATTGGTTACGGCATGCCGCAGCCCATTGCACTGGTGCAGCTGGCCGAGAGTGCCATGAAGGGCAATCGGGAGGAGGTCAACGCCAGACTGGAAGCGGCGCGGGTTCGGGTCAACGATCAGCTGGAATCTCATGCCAAAATTCGCGGCATTCTGGTGGTGAAAACCCCTTGGAATATCGAAAACGGCGTGCTGACCCCCACCATGAAGATCAAGCGTCACCTGCTGGAGCAAAAGTACGCCCAGGTCGGGGATCGCTGGCCCTCATCCCAGGTGGTGGTGTGGGAGGAGTAAATCCCGTCTTTCCATAGCGCAACAAACAACAACGGCCCTTGATGGGCCGTTGTTGTTTTTGAGGCATATCACTCGCCGCTGTTTTGTCGGCGAGTAAAAGCGCGCCCGGTTAGATCTGCGCCAGCGCGGCGGCCAGATCGGCGATCAGATCGTCTGCATCTTCCACCCCGATGCTGAAGCGGATGAGGTCGTCATTGACTCCGGCAGCGAGGCGGCTCGCCTCGTCCATGGCGGCGTGGGTGGTACTGGCTGGATGGCAAGCGAGACTCTCGAGATCCCCCAGACTCACCGCCTGCACGAACAGTTGCAGGTTATCGAGCAGGGTGGCACAGCGCTCAAACCCGCCTTCAAGTTCAATACTCACCATGCCGCCAAAGCCGCTGGCGAAGGCGCCGAGGGCATCGTGGCCCGGATGATTGGCAAGCCCCGGGTAGATCACCTTCTTCACTGCTGGGTGATCAGCCAGGAACTCGGCCACTTTCTGGGCATTGTGCAGGTGGGCATCCATCCGCAGCGGCAGGGTCTTGACCCCGCGCTGCAGCAGGTAGGCCTCCTGCGGGCCGATGGGGGAGCCGATATGCTTGAGGGCCACGGTGCGGATCGACTTCATCAGGGCGTGGGAGCCCGCCACCACCCCGGCGATGATGTCGCCGTGGCCGCCCAGATATTTGGTGCCGCTGTGCATCACTACATCGACCCCGAGTTCCAGCGGACGCAGCAGGTAGGGGGTGAGGAAGGTGTTGTCACATACCGTAATGGCGCCCACCTTGCGGGCCGCTTCCACCACCAGCCGCGGATCCACCACCTTGAGGGTGGGGTTGGTCAGGGTTTCGAACAGTACCACCTTGGTGGTGGGGCGGATATTGGCCAGCAGATCCCGGTCGCTCTCGTAGGCGGTGACCTTGATGCCGGCGCGGCTGAAGGTCTGCTTGAGGAACGCATCAGTGCCGCCGTAGAGCGGGCCGATATAGGCTACCTCATCGCCGCTGTCGGCCAGGGCATACATGATGGCGCTCACTGCCGCCATGCCGCTCGCCACCACCAGCGCTTCATCGGCACCTTCCAGCGCCGCCAGCTTCTGCTCCAGCTCGGCGGTGGTGGGGTTGCCAAAGCGGCTGTAGATAAAGCCGGGGGCCTGACCTGCAAAGCGCTCCTTGCCCGCCTGGGCGTTGAAGTAGCTGAAGGTGCTGCTCTGGTAGAGCGGGGTGGTGAGGGCACCGGTCTGTGGGTCGATCCGCTGGCCGCTGTGTACGCTCATGGTCTTGAATTTCATCGTGTTGCTCCGTGATGGCCAGGCTCTGGCCATGACTTGTTTTGTTGTTCGTTGCTTGTTGTTTTTGTCAGCGCGGGTATGTGCATGCGGCTTGTGGCTTATGCATATACCCGCCTGCGCATCTTTGCGCTGCTCAGGCCGTTATCGCTTCGCTCTCTGTGCGCGGGAAGCGAGCGGGCTCTAACGGCCCATAGTGACGCGCCGCCACATCCGGGTGGGAGCGCAGCCGCCCCTTGAGTACATTCTCCCCCACCTGATAGAAGAGCGGGTTGGTCGGGTCACTCTCCGGCCCTTGCGCCTGCGCTGCCTGCGCGGGGGAGAGGCTGAGCAGCGGCACGGTGGCATCGAGCCGCGCCGCCATAAAGAAGGCGCAGGAGAGACGCGAGACGCCAGGCGGCGGGCTTACCACCCGATGCAGGGTCGCCTTGAGATAGCCGTTGGAGGCCAGCTCCAGCAGCTCGCCGATATTGACCACCAGTGCTCCCGGCAGGGGGGGCGCGGAGATCCAGCCGTCGGCCGTCTCGACCTCAAGCCCCGAGTGATTGTCCTGCATCACCAGCGTCAGGTAGCCGGGATCCTTGTGGGCGCCGACCCCCTGACTGCTGCCGCCCGCCTCTTGCCCCGGGTAGTGAATGAGCTTCATGTGCTGGTAGGGGGCGTCGCGGATGCTGTCGTCAAACACTTGGGCCGGTTGCGCCAGCACCTCGGCAAAAGCAGCCAGCAGGATGAGGGTGATATCGCTCAGCCGATCCTGCCACGCCAGCAGATGGGCTTTCATCTCTGGCAAGGCGGCCGGCCACTGGTTGGGGCCGATCAGCCGCTGCCAGGGTTCACGGATCAGGGCCGCAGGCAGGGCTTGCACCTCGTTCATGATATCGAACTGCTCCCGCAGATCCGGCCGCTGGCGGGTCAGCTCGGCACCGACCCGGTTGTAGCCGCGAAAGTGGGGGCTGTTGACCATCTGCACCGCCAGCTTCTCCTGCTCCGGCAGGGCAAAGAAGCGCTCTGCCAGCGCCAGGGTCTCTAGCATCTCAACCTTGCTCAAGCCGTGGCCGATCAGATAGAAAAAGCCGACATCGCGGGCAGCCGCGGCCAGCCTGGCCAGCATAGGGCGACGCACCTCGGGCGCCCCGTTGAGGGCAGCCAGATCGATGATCGGCAGTGGTGAATGTTCCATGTGCACCTCCTCACTCTTTCGTTATCTCTGGCGCCATCTCTTCTGCTGCCTCTGGTGCGGGCAGGCCTGATAAGCGGCAAACGGGATGGCGCGACAGTGTGGCGCCATCTGGGATAAAGGGGATGCTACTGTTCGGTGTTATAAGACGGAAACAACAAATTATTCTTAGTTATATACAAAATTCGAAATGGAATTCGGTGATTGATGGGCTGAATGTTTTTTGCGCAGCCATTGCGGGGTAAAGGGGCAATGATGAGGGGGAGAGTGATAACCAGAGGCAAGCTGTCAGCGGCAAATAACCAAAACAGAAAATGGCCAAAACAGAAGGGAGGCGGATGCCTCCCTTCTGGTTGAGCGGTTTTTCACCTGACCGAAAGCACAAGCGAGTGACCGCGCATTCTGGCCTTAACCGATTGCTGGTTCTCAGTAACCCAGGGTAAAGCGCTGGCGCTGGTGAGCCGGTTTTTCCACCTCGTTCAGCACACCGTCGGCCAGATCACCGGCGGTGATCCCGGCAGGCTGTTCGCCGCTGAACAGCACCTGATCGCCACCAATCCGATAGCCGCCGCGCTTCTCGCCCGGTTCCAGGAACACCGGGGGAGAGACAAAGCGCCAGTCGAGGGTGGTTTCACGACGCAGGGCGGTGAGACCGTCGCGGGCCGCCAGCGCCCCCTGTTTCCACTCGGCCGGAAACTCAGGGGTATCCACCAGTTGCACGCCGGGGGCAACCTCCAGACTGCCGGCGCCACCTACTACCAGCAGCCAGCTGTTGGCCGCTTTGGCTGCTGCGACGATCGCGTTGGCGCCCTTGAGGTACTGGTCGTAGATATCCGGTGTGGTCCAGCCCGGGTTGTAGGCGCTGATCACCCGATCGTGCCCCTTGAGCACCTCGGCCAGTGCCTGCGGGTTTTGGGCATCCACCGCCACGGCGGTGACCTGTGGATGGGTGGCCACCTTGCTGACATCGCGGACGATGGCGGTGACGTGATGGCCGCGGCTGACGGCCTCGTTCAGGATGGCTGAACCGACAAAACCGCTGGCACCGATCAGGGCAATCTTCATGGGGAACTCTCCTTCACTGTTGGAATGGGGCTATCCTACGCCGCCATTTATGATTTAATAATCACCTCAAAAATGCATTCACTTATAAGCTGGGTTTAATAATGGAACAGCTCAGACGTTACGCCATCTTCGCCGCCGTGGTGGAAGCGGGCAGCATGACAGGGGCGGCCAAATCCCTTGGCATGACCCCCTCCGCCGTCAGTCAGCATATCAGCCAGCTCGAAAGCCTGCTCGGACTGCCCCTGCTCCATCGCTCCACCCGTCGTCTCAGTCTGACCGAGGCGGGAGAGGTGGTGTGGCAAGGGTGTCGGGCGTTGCAGCAGACTCTGAGCGAGACCGAGCTGCGCCTCTCGGAGGTGCGCGACGCCCTGCTCGGGGAAGTGCGGATCACTGCCCCGGTGGGGATGGCGGGCCAGCCGCTGGCTCTGGCCCTCTCACCGCTGCTGCAGGCCCACCCCGGTCTCACCATCCAGATCATCGCCGACGACGAGAAACGGGATCTCATTGCTGAGCGGATCGATGTGGCACTGCGGGTCGGCACCTTGCCCGATTCGACCCTGGTGGCCCGCAAACTGGGGCAGACCCGGATGTTGCTCTGCGCCGCCCCCGCCTATCTGGCGCGCAAGGGGACGCCGCGCATGCCCGACGATCTGGCGACTCACGACTGGCTCTGCGGCGACATGCTGGGCAACGGTTTGCTGCTGCAGGATGAAAAGGGGGGCGAGCACAGGGTGAGGTTCAAGGCTAAGTTGCTCTGCAACAACGTGTTGCCCCTGCGCCAGTTTGCGCTGGCGGGGCAGGGGATCTCGCTGCAACCGGAGGGGGAGATTGGCGAGGATCTGGCACAGGGGCGTCTGCTGGAACTGCTGCCCGGTTTTCGGGTGCAGCCGATGGAGATCCACGCCATCACGCCGCAGCGGGAGATCCCGGAGAAGGTGCGGCGGGTGGTGGAGGCGCTGCGCAGCTATTTCGGCACGACGATGTCGTCATGAGCTGCGCCTTAATGGTTGAGAAAAGGCGCCCGATTATCCTGAAGGGGGATTATCCATAAGGCGGTTTGTCGAGAAGAGCGATAGCCAGGATGAGGAGATGGGCATGCTTGACTGTTAAGTATACTTAAAAAGAACTGACGGCCCGCACCTGATCTTTGAGCCAATTAAGCCCGGTATCCTGACCGGAGCTCTTGTGCCAACTCATGTAGACGGGGCAATCCTCCGAGAGCCAGGGGAGGGGATAGCTGGCCAGATCCAGCGCTTTCCCCAGCTTCTCCATATGCCACTGGCTGGCGACGCAGAGCCAGTCGGTACGACTCACCAGATGAAGGGCGGTGAGCAGGGAGTCGCTCTCGTAGGCAATCTGGCGCGGCGGCAGCGGCGCCTTGGTCAGGGTGTTGAGCAGCAAGCTGTCGAGCCGCCTAGTTTGCAATACCACGTGCTTTTCGTTGAAGAAGGTGGCCATGTCGGGGGCCTGGCGGATCCTGGGGTGATCCTTGCGGCAGGCGATGCGCAGGGCCTGGGACATGATCTGCTCGTTTTCGATCCCCTGCTCCGCCATCGGCTTGGTGGCCAGCACCAGATCCACGCTGTGCAGATAGAGGCTGTTCTGGCGCAGGGCTTCGTCCTGCACCTGGGTGTTCCACTCCAACTGACAGTTGGGGGCTTGGGTCTGCAGCAGGTTGTTGAGCTCCGGCAGGAAGAAGATATCGATATCGGGCACCCCCGCGATGCGAAAGGTACGCCGACTGGTCTGGGGATCAAAGAGATCGGTGCGCTGCAGGCTGCGCTCCATGTCGTGCAGCGGCACCATGATCTCGTGGTGCAGACTGAGCGCTCGCGCCGTGGGGGTGATGCCGCGTCCCTGGCGGACAAACAGCGGCTCGCCCACCAGGGTGGTCAGGCGGCTGATGGCCTGGCTGATGGCCGAGGGGGTCATCTCCATCATCTCGGCGGCCGTGGTGACACCACCATAGCGGATCACCGCATCGAGGACGCGAAAGAGATTGAGATCGACTTGAGACATGGTGGCTACCGTTAAGCAAGATTAAACAGTTAACATACTGAACAGCCTCTTGTCCGGCCAGCATTCCCTGCGATAACTGTGATGTTTCCCTCTCTATTCGTCATCTTCCATCTTGCCGCGAATTCGATCGAGCCTGTTTTGCAGCCATGCTTGAGCCCGGCAGGTGGCCCGCGGCATAGAGCAGCGCGACCAGCAGCAAGCCGCCCAGAAAGAGCCAGCGAGCATTTCCCCAATGGCCGTTGTGCATCATCAGGGCTGCCAGCAACAGGGGACCCAGCAGCTGACCAAGGTTGGCGAGCTGGACAAAAAAGCCCTGCACGATGGCCAGTTGCACCGGCCCCTGACTCACTCCCTGCGCAGACGAGAGGATCGCCGGCGGCGCCATGCCACCCGAAAGGGAGAGGACGAGGCACAATCCATAGGCCCACCACGGCGACAGGCCGGGCCAGAAGGCGAGCATGCCGCACAGCGCCATCAGACCCAGTGCCCAGCTGATGAGCCGATCTCGTGCTACGCCCCGGCGCAGCAGCCATGCCCCCATCAGGTTGCCGGGAATATTGGCGACCACCGCCAGCGCCGAAAGCAGGGCGATCTGGCTTTGGCCAATCCCGGGGCTGCCTTGCAACATGGTTGGCAGCCAGACAAAGAGCGCCCAGAGCATCAGGCTGTAGAGCGTGAACGCCAACCCGTAGCGCCAGAGTGCCTTCTGCCGGAGCACCGTGAGTTGGCGCAGCGGGTGGCCTGCGTTAGCCGCGTTTTTGGGCCCCCCGACCCGCAGCCCATCTGCCGAGCGACTGGCGAGCAGAAGCAGCAGGGCAGAGAGTTGCGGGATCATCAGGATCAGCCAGGCCAGTCGCCAGCCACCTTGCGCCGTGAGCCAGGGAGTGAGCAGCATACCCGCCGCCGCCCCGAGGGGCAGGTTGACTGCCCACAGGCTTATGGCCAGCCGTTTATCCTCCTCCCGGGTCACCGCCACGATAAAGGCGGGCATGGCCACCGAGACCAGCAAAAAGCCAATCCCCTCGACAATGCGCGACAGCAGCATCATGGCCAGCCCGGTAGCGGGCAGCGCCAACGCACCGCCTGTGACGATAACCAAAAGCCCGACAACCCCGGTTTGCCGCCCACTCCAGCGGGTCAGCAACAGGCCGAGAAAGAGACTGCAGAGGATCGCCAGCGTATTGAAAGCTGAGGCGAGATAGCTGGCTTCGACCAGTGTCAGCCCCAGCTCGCTGCGCAGTATGCCGAGTACGGCGGGCACTTTGCCAAGGCAGAGGGCGCCGCTGGCACCGGCAAAAATGGCGAGGAAGACCAGAGGCCAGCGCGTGCTTTGTGGCTGGTGGCCAGCGAGCGTGCTCATGGCCGATATTGGCCGTTGCGCAGCCACTCATCGTTGAGCTGGCCAAATTCGCCGCGCTGATAGGCATGCAGCCGATCTGCAATGGCGTCGTGGCTGTTCATGACGAAGGGGCCATGTTTGACCAGGGGTTCATTGAGCGCCTGGCCTGAGAGCAGCACGAAGTGGCAGGGCTCGGTGGCCTCAAGCTGCAGAGCCACCGCCTCGCCGCCATCGGCAGAGAGGCTGACCCCCATACCGTGACCTGCCGGGATGAGGTGCCGCTCTCCCTCCGCCTGCAGGGTCAGCGATCCGGTCAGGGGATAGATCATCGCATTCCAGCCTGCCGCCAGCAGATGGGTGAAGCGGCTGCCGGGCGCGCAATGGCCATCGAGCAGGGTAAAGGGTTGGGGCAGCTCTGCCGAGTGTGGCGCCGTTATCCCGTTGCTGTGGCCTGCGACCACCCGTACTCGCACCCCTTCGCCATGAAACTCGGGGATGGTGGCAGCGGCTGCGTGGACGGCAAAAGGCGACATCATCTTTTGACGGGCAGGCAGGTTGACGAAGATCTGCAGGGCGTGGACATAGGGGGATGCCCCTTCCGGCTGCTCGGTATGCACAGCCCCGCGCCCGGCCGCCAGCCAGTGGAGTGCCCCCGGTTCGATGGGGCCCTGATTGCCGAGGGAGTCGTAGTTGAC
>NZ_QAJD01000020.1:0-3015 GCF_003061465.1 Aeromonas sp. HMWF017 | reverse complement strand
ATATTGAGCAAATTAGAATCCCCGCTGTCGACAAAGTCATCATAGATGATATGAACCCTAGGAATACATAACCATCAACTTTTTTCAAAAGTATTAAGTAGCAAAATGTTACTATTGATATGACAGCGCTAGCATTGGATGGCTCAGTAAAAAATGAAGTAGGTCGAATGATTTCAAACTCTTGAAGCGTTTTACTTAGATATCTAGATTCTGAATAACCAAATGAAAATAGGCTATTAAAGTCAACATAATATCCTCCCACCCAATAAACCATTATTTGGACCAATAAAGAACAACATAAGATTACGATTAAAAACCTGAAGATCTTTACACCTAAACAAATATTATAACTAAGTAATAGTGAAACAGAAAAATAGGAGAAAAACATATAGAGAAGAGCAACAATATATATATTTACGCTTGAGTTATATTTATTTACAGCAATCGAAAAGATACAATAAAATACAAATATAAACACAAGCCAGTAATCTCCGTTTAACAATCGAATATTACCAATCTTATTGTAATTAATGAGCAGACAGAATATTAACCACACAATAGCCATGCCTAACATGTATAGGCCTGAACTCATTAACGAAAGAAAACAAAACAATATAGCCAGACTTATTTCACGCATATAAAATCTCATGATATTTATCTTTTCATCAAAAACAAAAGTGATTCACTAAGTGATATTTCTAGGAGTTAAATTCTCATCAACATGAAGTCAACAATGCTATGTACAGACCTAGTTATCACCTGACACCGGCCTCAAACCGGGGTCTTGTTTACGCTACTTTATACGCACTTCCTTCGTTATCAATTTCAGACCCGTCTTGAACATGTTGTAGGGGGTCTGCCCCTCTATTATCCAGCCCTGATGTGGCCGCTGGTTATTGTCGTGTTACAGGTAGCTTTCCAGATCTGTCTACATCTGCTCTACAGGCTCATACCAGGTTATCCACCCCTTGACACGGCAGTGTTCATCAACCGGGGGGCTTATAGTCACTCGATCAAGCCGCAGCTCTGTGGCCCACGCACCTTGGTTGTCAGCCGCCCACAGAACTCGCGCCCGTTGTACGGCAGCATGATAGACCAGCGCCTAATGGGCTTCGAAAAATGGCAGCACTGTTTCGTTGGAGTGAGATCACCGGAAGCTTGCTGGTGTAGAGCAGTCTCTAGGCGTGGAGACTGTAACAGTCAAGCACGGTTTGCAAATACACCTTGCCGACTCCCTTGAACACACCAACGAAGAAGGTGTCGACAGCCTAGTGAATCTCAATGGCGTTCGCGGCACTCGGGACTAAAGTCCTCTAACTGGCGAATTTGCTCGTCTTTGAGCTCAATGACCTGTTCCTGGTGGGTTTTCTCGAGGCGCAGCAAGCGGTCGTGTTTGAAAAGCAGGTCGTGACGTTGTACACGCCACGCACTCCGCAGCTCTGACGTTGATACCCTACAAAGCGAGTTCCTGCGCCCGCGCACTGGCCATGGGTAGGTTTCGAGGATGGCCTGCTCAATCTAGGGTTGGGGGCATTCGGTTGGGATTAGCCCCCTTAACAATTGTGCAATTTGTAGAGCAAGCCCTCAGCACTATCGACCTAGTAATTCCGGCGAATTTCGTAGAACTGCTGACGGCGGTAGGTGATGAGCTCGCAAACTTTCTGACGTTATTGAGCTCTTTGGCAAGCTCTAGCAGAGCTGAGTTTGCAACGAGCTTTTCTCGTTGGTGATCATACGGTGACTACACAGATAACGCGCTGGGGTACCATTTGGGTATACGATTTGAAGCCGTATGATCACTCCCTGATTATGGATAACAATCAGGTGAATACATATGAACACACCTCTAGACAAACTCACTTGCATAGCGTGATGCATAATCAAACACATGATAAAATTTCGTACCAATTTTATCGAATAATAGCTTTGACTGTTTTTAATGTCTCGCAAGCTAATTTAGGATTTACAGCAAACATAACTGCTTTCATTTTCACAGATGTCGCAAACTCACCGTTCAAGAATTCATATAGATACTTTCTCAAGTATCTTTTATAACATTCCACCTCATCACTATAATCATCAGCATTATCGGTAATGTATATTGTATGAAGCGCAATATACATCGTCATATACTTATGATACATAACAGCCAGATCAAGAATGTCAGACTTTAAGATAATCCCGTTACTTATATCATCAATAGCAGCCAATGCATTTATATATTTTGGAATATTTACAACTGTAGTGGCACTTTGTTGGTTATCCTTCCTATAATTATAAACAGACCGTTCTCCAACACATACAAATCGTGCTTTTTGTGCAGCACTTACGATAAAATGAAGCCCCTCCCCCATATAGTATTTATTTGGAAATATAATTTTGTTTTTTTCAATAAACTCTCTTGAAAAGAGCTTATTCCAACAACCAATTTCAATTTTCCCAGGATAAAGTAATTCTGCTGATGCTTT
The DNA here is from genome assembly GCF_003061465.1 of Aeromonas sp. HMWF017. Lineage (NCBI taxonomy): Bacteria > Pseudomonadati > Pseudomonadota > Gammaproteobacteria > Aeromonadales > Aeromonadaceae > Aeromonas > Aeromonas sp. HMWF017. The sequence continues at coordinate 547 of NZ_QAJD01000020.1, read as the reverse complement.
GGCTGGTGACCAGTATTCAACTGAGTCAAGCTTAACATTATTATTAATGTAACCAGGGAACAAGTTGCAATTCTTTGACATTACAAACTCAGCTCCACTTTGCATGGCCAACCCCATCATGTATTCAACAAAGTCCGGCTCTAGACAATCATCACCATCAACAAAAACCAAATAATCACCAGAAGATGTACTAATACCTAAATTTCGCGCCTGACTTACGCCTTTATTCTCTGTATGTATTACTTTAATTCTATGATCTACACAAGATAGTCTATCTGCTATACAACCAGAGCCATCAGGGGAACCATCATCAATAAGTAAAACTTCTAAGTTTTGATATGTCTGATTGATTATCGAGTTAACACAACTCTCTATATACTTCTCTACGTTATACATAGGAACTATAACTGATACTAATTTTGTCATATTAATTCTCACTACTAACCTTTGAATTTCATTATTAAATTACGCATGATTTTATTTAATACAATTTTTTCATTCATTTCGAGACTATATATATAAGAAAAAGATAAATACAGCATCACGC
>NZ_QAJD01000019.1:0-26592 GCF_003061465.1 Aeromonas sp. HMWF017 | reverse complement strand
GGGGAAAAACCGACGAGGATGGCAAGGTGATCGAGCACTACGGCCGCCGCTGTCAGGGGCTGTTTGAAGATGACGAGGGCAACCGCGAGGAGTGTGACTACCGCTTTCGCGCCAAGATCTGCCCCGGCTGTGGCGCGGAGAATGACATCGCCGCCCGCCGCTGCCAGTGCTGCGATCAGCTGCTGGTGGACCCTGACGACAAGCTCAAAGAGGCGCTCAATCTCAAGGATTGCATGGTGATCCGCTGCGCCGGGCTAACCCTCACAGCAGGACGCGGCAAACAGGGGGAGCGGCTGGAGGTGACCTACCACGATGAGGATGGGCTGACCCTCAGTGAATACTTCGGATTTCACTCCCCGGGCGCACGGCGCTTGTTTCAACAGCACTTTGTGCGTCATCATTGGCCCGCCCCGGGGCTGGAGCCCGAATTTGCCACCCTGGCGAGCGTGCTGGCCGCGCAAAGCCAGTTCCGTCATCCGGATTTTGTCATCGCCCGCAAATCGGGTCGCTTCTGGCAGATAAAAGAGAAAATTTTTGATTATGAGGGTCGCTATCGTACCGCCAACTCGATGACATGATGGCGACCGGCATACATGGCATGAATTGCATTATCCCGTCGATCCCGCATCGGCGGGTTGAATTATCAGGGTCGGCACCACTGCCGGGCCCTTCGTCACGTTAGAGGATGTTATGCAGCGGCTGTTGATTGGTTTTTGTGCTCTCTTTTCTTCTCTGGCGGCTCACGCCGCCCCGCTGACGCCCCCTCAGGGTGGCCAGTACGCCATCATAGTGCAGGGCAACAACGGCGTTGAGTTTGCCCGTCATGCAGATCAGATGATCGCCCCCGCCTCCACCATGAAGGTGCTCACCGCGCTGGCGGCCCGCCTTGAGCTGGGTGCCGACTTCCGCTTTGCCACCGACATTCAGGCCCAGCCCGGCGCCAAGCAGGGCAACGTCATCAATGGCGATATCTGGATCAACTTCGTCGGCGACCCCACTCTGTCACGGATGGATCTGCTGGCCCTGTTCAAGCAACTTGGCGTCAACCAAATCAAGGGCAACGTCTACGTCAACACCGGTGCCTACAACGGCTACGAGCGCGGTAACGGCTGGTCGTGGGGGGATCAGACCCTCTGCTTCGCCGCTCCGGTCTCCTCGGTCATCATCGACAAGAACTGCGCCTACGGCACCATCACCGCCACCCAGATTGGCAAACCGGCGGTTGGCAATGTGGCCACCGGCGTCCCCATCGGCATCGGTGCCGACAACGTGGAAGTGATGAGCTACGCCGACATGGCGCGCCAGTTCTGCGCGCTGGAAGTGGACATGGCCAAGGGCAACTTCTACGAGCTCAAGGGCTGCATCACCCCGAACAAGGATCCACAGGGGCTGCGTTTCGCCATCCACGATGTGGAAGCGTGGGGCTGGGACAACATCCGCTGGGCGATGGACCGTGCCGGTATCAAGCATGACGGCCTGCTGCGGGTCACCCACAAGGCACCGGACAACGCCGAGACGCTGGGCACTCACTACTCGGTCTCCCTGCCGGTGATGCTGGCCAAGATGCTGAAGAAATCGGACAACCTCTATGCCGATACCTTCCTCAAGACCGTGGGCCGCCACTACTACAACAAGCCGGGCAGCTATCGCAGCGGCACCATGGCAGTGCGCGCCATCCTGACCAAGAACGGTATCGATCTGGGCAATGCCACTCTGGCTGACGGCTCCGGCCTCTCCGCTCACAATCTCATCAGCGCCCGCCAGATGCTGTCGGTGCTCAACTTCATCCAGAAAAATGATGCCGAGCTTGGCCTTATCAAGCTGCTGCCAAGCTCGCAGGTAGATGGCACCCTGGCGTGGCGGCGCAGCGTCACCGCCCCCATGATGAAGAACAAGGTGCATGCCAAGACCGGCACCATCACCGGCACCTCCAACCTGGTGGGCTTTATCGATACCGCCGGTGGCCAGCGCAAGGCGTTCGTGATGTTCCAGCGCGGCCTGTCCCAAGACCCGGCGACTCACGAGCGCTACCGTGCCAGCAAGGCCCCTTGGCCCTGGACCGTGTTCGAGAAGGGGGTGCTGGAGAGCATCTACCAGCAGCAGCCGATCCAGATTGCCGACGAAAACTGAGGCAATAGAATCGCTCGAATCACGGTATCGACAATTTCAACTTTAAGTCGTGACGAGGGGGGGATATGCTGTCCCCTGCCTCTTATCAATGGCCTGACCTGACGGTTTCACACAACGGCCTCACCAACGGAGAGAAAAGATGTTTGCAGTGATTTTTGGTCGCCCCGGCTGCCCCTATTGCGTTCGTGCCAAGCAGATTGCCGAGCAGCTGGTTGAACAGCGCGATGATTTCAAATTCCGCTACGTCGATATCCACGCCGAAGGCATCACCAAAGAAGATCTGGCCAAGAGCGCCGGCAAGCCGGTCAACACAGTGCCGCAGATCTTCCTGGACGAGCAGCACATCGGTGGCTGCACCGATTTTGAAGCCTACGCCAAAGAGTATCTGGGCCTCTATCAGGAGTAATTCCCTGGTCGCTGGCAACAGCGAAAAAAAAATCCGGCGCCATTGGCGCCGGATTTTTTTATGAGCGGAACTCGCACCATCCCTTGTCAGGGAGTCACAGACTGGGGTCAGGGAGTCACAGACTGGGCGGCAAAGCGCGCGATGATGGGGTTGTGATCCGAACTGTCGGTGGCCGGTGAACTCACCTCGACCAGATCCAGATTGCGGTAGTAGAGGTGATCCAGCGGGCGACCGAAGGCGGTGCGGCGCAGGTCAGGCACCGGCACGGCCTCTTGCAGCCCCAGCTCGTCCACCAGTTTATTCAGCCAGAACTGGCGCTTGTCGCTCCAGGTATTGAAATCACCGGCCAGGATCACCGGCCCCTGATGGCGGCGCACCAAGGCAGTCAAATCGTTGAGCTGCTCGCGGAAGGTGGCCATCCCCAGTTCGAAGTTGACCGCATGGATATTGATGACCATCACGCCATCAGGATCGCCCTGCAGCGGATAGAGGCTCACCAGCCCGGATTTGGGGATGCGCAGCAAAGGCTCGGGGGAGCGCACACCACAGACGAATGCCTGCGGGGTCTTGGCCACCGTCATTACCCCGAACGACACGCCGCCCTGGGTGAAGGCTTGCAGCTGTTGCCACTGGAAATCACCGGCGCGCAGCCAGTCGAGCATATCGGGACGGGTGGCCGACTCTTGCAGCAGCACCAGATCCTGCCCCTTGGCATAACTGTCCATCCCTTCACGCCAGTTTTTGCGCTGGCCCTTGTAGAGATTCCACACCGTCACCCCGAATTCACGGGGCAGTGCCGTGGTCGCCAACGCCACCAGCGGCGGACGCTGGCAGTCGAGTCCCGGCACAATCCCTTGAGCTGTGACCAGATGGTTCTGATCCGGCACCTCAAAACAGCCTACCAACCCCAGGGTCAGCAGGGAGGTGCCAAGAATGCGATAACTATTTTTCATTGGCTAACAACCGCCCGCCTTTGCTTTTTGTTGCGACCATCACAAACGTCATCCACGCCGACTAAGCTGATAGTCCCTGTTCCACCCAACCAGAAGGACCTTGTCTCATGGCGAAAGAACTTCGGTACAACGTGACGTTTTATGATCAACAAGGAAATTGTCATCAAGTGGAGCTGTCCACCGTCTATCAGATAAGACGGGACCCTCAATGCGATCTCTGCCTGTTCGACACCCTGCAATATGTGGGCTCGGAAGAGATGCTGGAACGCATGATACGGCAAAAAACCGGGCTTGAGCAGGAAATATCCATCATCAATGCCCGGCTGATTTAATCAGGCACTCACCGGAACCGGGCGGGATTTGCCCTGTTCGTCGATGGCGACATAGGTGAAGATCCCCTCGGTCACACAGTAACGCTGGGCATCGTTCTCCCGCAGTACCGGCTTGACCCACACCTCCAGCTTGAGCTTCATGGAGCTGCGGCCGATCTTCATGCAGCGGCCGTAGCAGCAGACCACATCGCCTACCTTCACCGGACTGTGAAAGGTCATGCCTTCGACGGATACGGTACAAATACGTCCTTTTGCCAGCTCCTTGGCCATAATGCCCCCACCTATATCCATCTGGGACATGATCCAGCCACCAAAGATGTCGCCATTGGGGTTGGTATCGGCTGGCATTGCCAGGGTTCTCAGCAACAACTCCCCATCGGGGTGACGTTTTGTATCTACCATCATTACCGCCTCTCTCTCATGGATGGCGGCATGATAGGGGGCGATCACCCCCTTGGCAAACCTCAATTGCCCGAGGCGGCGAGCTCGGCAAACCAGTGGGCCGGATCGGGCCAGCGATAGTTGAATCCCATCTGCTGGCAAATCAGCTGGCCGTCGATGGGCTGAAATTCACCGGCAGGCTCGATAAAGACCGGAACTGGCAGCCCCTGCTGGCGGGCTGCAAAGGGGTAGAACTGCTCGCGGCGCGGATGCACCGGTGCGCTCAGGTTGAAAACATCCCCGTCCTTGCCCCGCTCCAGCAGCAGCATGCAAGCCGCCACCACATCGTCCAGATGGACCAGATTGACCGACTGGGCGCCGCCATCCAGGGTCTTGCCCGCGAGGAAACGGCCGGGATGGCGATCCGGGCCATAAAGGCCGGAGGGGCGCACTATCATCACCGTCTCGAAACCGGCTGCCAGCACCGCCTGTTCCGCCGCCAGCATCCGCTCGCCACGGGCATGGCGCGGTTGGGGTTCTTCCCCCTCCTGCTGCCCAGCGCCCCATACCGAGGTGGCGCTGACAAACAGCACCCGCCGGGTGCTATTCGCTTTGGCCAACGCGCAGGCTTTTGCCACCGCCTGCGGATAGTCATCGGTCTTGCTGGGTGGTACGCAGATCACCAGACTCTCGCAGGGGATGGGCCATGCATCCGACATATGGGCAGAAATCGTCAGCGGATAGGCAGCGATCCCCTCCCCCTGCAGACGAGTCGCCTTCTCGGCGCTGCTGACCGTCACCGCAACCTGCTTGCCTGCCGCCAGCAGGGCCCGCGCCAGCGGCAGCCCGAGCCAACCCGCCCCCAGAATGCCGATCGTCCCGGCGATATGTTGCTCTGTCATCGTCCCTTCTCCTGCTTGACGCTATTTGCCCCGCAGCTTACCTGCCTTGGAGGTAAAAGAAAGCCTTGGCCTGCACTAAATAGACAAATGTCGCCAAGACGGCGGCATTTGTCTATTTTCAGGTGGGTAGTTTAAATTGCCATGCCTTTATAAAACCACCCTATTAAAAACACATTAAAAAGCAATCATCATCTAACTGGCTGAATGTTGTTAAGCTCCTGATAGAAATAATTAAAAACTTGACTCGGAAGGCGCCCATATCTGAAATCTAACAATTTACTTTCTTGCATCACCTTCCTACGCTCATCCGAAGCAAGATCAAACTCTATTTCCGCAGCCAAATACTCAAGCGCATATTCTTCAGAATAATTTGATCCTTCAGATATTTGTAGAAAATCTAATAAATCTTTAACATTAGCACGTTTACTAATTACTGCATCCAGCATTTTTGGATTAGCAACCTTCATAAAACAGACTGTCGCCATTATGCCTTGATAAAAATCGTTCATAGATTCATTACGAGAATTCTCTATTATCGCAAAATAGGTTAACATTCGTTCTATGTCGCGTAATGATGGCTTTAAATGTTTAACCAAAGACTTTAGTGTTTGCACAGCATTTTCATTGTGAATTTTTTTCCCCTCACCCATTAAATCAAATGCTGTAGCTAGATATTTAGCACCGTCATCTTGCTGATACTTACCGGATGAACGAGGCAGGGAGAGCCAAACATTTATAAATTTCTGTAGATATGTAACAGAATCAATTCCATCACCATACCTACACTTGACTGACTCTTCCAATTGTTTTCTATTCATAACGAGCAAGAATGTAATACCTGATACTGAAAATAAGTGTTTAATATTTTCCAGTAGGTCTAATGCAAAATCTGGCCTGCAGCGATCAAGCTCATCAATAACAAAAACTATCCTTTTTCCAGGTGTATGATTGATCGCTATGTCTGATAAAAAATCTCTGAAATTTCTTAATGCTAATTTATCTGCTTTAGAACTCTCGAACTTGGAAGCAATAATTGAATCTACTTGCTCAGAAACCAATGTAGATATATCACTTTCAGCTTGTTCAAGTATCGTTCCGTCAATTAGACCAGCAGTACCTAGCCGAATACCAGTTTTAATCATCCCACGACTAAAAGTTTTAAAAACCTGAGCCGCTTTTTTCTTGAACTCAACTTTCTTACTTTCAACCTTATCCTCTAGCAACTCATATATTTCTGAGGCGAGAGCTAAGAATGGCTCTTTTTGGTAATCATTTTCAAATGCATCGAAATATATTGTTTCAAGAGGAGGCTCTTGCTTATATTTGTTCTCACCAGACCACATTTTTATAAATGTGCTTTTGCCTTCGCCCCATTGCGCATCCAATGCCAACACCAAATTCTCATCAGAATTAACAATCAAGTTATAAAGTCGATCACCAAACTGCTTTCGGTTGAACAGGTCTTTATCTTTAGAGAATCCATCTTCTTCATTAATTATTAGTTCTGGAACTGTTAATTTCATAAACCCCCCCCTAACACAATAATAAATACATTAAAATTATTTAATGTCATATCATGCCCACTTGGAGCTTTCACATCAATATTTTTGTTAGTTACATCAATATCTTGATAACTCCCTAACTGTACTCTCCATCGAACAAGAAGCGTTTTTCCCTGTGAACAATTCGTGTATTTCCAATACATAAAAGCGGGCCTGTGGCCCGCTTCGTTTTATGCAGAGTTAATCCATCACACCGGCGGATGGAAATGACTGGCTTCGCGGGTGGCCATCTCCTCGTAGGTGGCCCACTTCTGCCACGCCACTTGTTGCGCCACCTGCATCAGCCGTTCGGCCTCCTCCGGATGGCTCTGGGCCAATACCCGATAACGGGTCTCCTCTTGGCGGTATGTAGCGAGCGGAATGGAGGGGCGCAGGCTGTCAAGACTGAAGGGGTTCTGCCCCGCACTGCGCAGTACGGGGTTGTAGCGCATCAGCGGCCAGTGACCGGAGGCCACGGCCCGTTTTTGCTGAGTCAGGCCAAACTCCATATCAATGCCGTGAGCGATACAGTGGCTGTAGGCGATGATCAGCGACGGGCCCGGATAGGCTTCGGCTTCCCGCAACGCTTGCAGCGCCTGCTGCGGGTTGGCACCAAAGGCGATACGGGCAACATAGACGTTGCCGTAGGAGATGGCCTGCAACGCCACATCCTTCTTGGCCAGCGTCTTGCCCCCCGCCGCGAACTTGGCGACGGCGCCGAGCGGGGTCGATTTCGACATCTGGCCGCCGGTGTTGGAGTAGACCTCGGTATCCATCACCAACACGTTCACATCGCGCCCGGAGGCGAGCACATGATCGAGCCCCGCCGAGCCGATGTCATAGGCCCAGCCGTCGCCGCCGATGATCCAGACCGAGCGGCGCACCAGCTGATCAATCAAGGAGAGCAGCTCGCGGGCCTTGCCGGATTTCACCTCTTCCAGCCGCTCGCGCACTTGCGCCACCCGGGTGCGCTGGGCGCGGATCTCCGACTCCAGCCGCTGCGGGGCGTTGATAAGCGACTCGACCAACGCTTCCCCCAGTTCCCCCTTCATCGCTTCGAGAGCCGCTACCGCCTGCCCGTGATGCTGATCGGCGGTGAGACGAAAACCAAAGCCAAACTCGGCGTTGTCCTCAAACAGGGAGTTCGACCAGGCCGGCCCCTTCCCTTCCGCGTTCTTGGCCCACGGGGTGGTCGGCAGGTTGCCGCCATAGATGGAGGAGCAGCCGGTGGCGTTGGCCACCAGCATGCGATCGCCAAACAGCTGGGTCAGCAGCTTGAGATAGGGGGTCTCGCCACAGCCCGCGCAGGCACCGGAGAACTCGAACAGGGGTTCGAGGAACTGGGTGCCGCGCACCGTGGAGAAATCCACCCGCTCGCGGGCAGGCCAGGGCAGGCTCTCGAACCAGCGCAGCGCCTGTTTCTGACCAGCCAGATGGGGCACCTTGTCCATCATGGCGATGGCTCGCTCGCCTTCATGGCTCTCATCCGCCCCAGCCCGCACCGGACAGGCCTGCACGCACTGGCCGCAGCCGGTGCAATCTTCCGGATAGAGCTGCAAGGTGTAGCGGCTGTCGGGGAAGCCCTTGGCGGTGACGGGCACCGACTGGGCTGCCTCGGGGGCGGTCGCCAGCCAGTCCTGATGGTAGAACTTGGCCCGCAGCGCCGCGTGGGGGCAGACAAAGACGCAGTTGCCGCACTGGATGCAGATATCCGAATGCCAAATCGGGATCTCGCGGGCGATATCGCGCTTCTCGAAGCGGCTGGTGGCAGTGGGGTAAGTGCCATCCACCGGCAGCATGGAGACGGGGATCAGATCGCCGCACCCCGCCAGCATCTCGCCAGTGACCCGCTGGACAAACTCGCTGCCGCCGGGAGCCAGCGGCAACGGATAGTCGCTGATCTGCTCCTCACCGGCCGGGATGGCTACCTGGTGGAGGTGGGCCAGGGTGTCGTCCACCGCCGCGAAGTTGCGCTCAACCACTTCTGGCCCCTTGCGGGCATAGCTCTTCTCGATGCTCTCCTTGATCAGCGCAATCGCCTCATCCCGCGGCAAGATGCCAGCCAGCGCGAAGAAACAGGTCTGCATGATGGTGTTGATGCGATTGCCCATGCCGTTGCGCTCGGCCACCCGATCCCCATCGATGCAGTAGAGGCGGATATCGAGGGCACGGATGCGGGCGCGCAGCCGCTCGGGCAGCTGGCCCCACACCTTGTCCGCCTCATAGGGAGCATTAAGCAGCAGAGTCGCCCCTTCGGCGGCGTGCTCCAGCAGATCGACCGATTCAACAAAACCCCACTGGTGGCAGCCGAGAAAACTCGCCTGCTCGATAAGCCAAGGGGCGTCGATGGGCTCGGGGCCAAAGCGCAGGTGGGAGACGGTGCGCGAGCCCGACTTCTTGGAGTCGTAGACGAAGTAACCCTGGGCGTGGAAGCCCTCCAGCTCGCCGATGATCTTGATGCTGTTCTTGTTGGCGCCCACGGTGCCGTCGGCACCAAGGCCGAAGAAGAGCGCCCGCACCCGGCTGGCGGGCTCCAGATCGCCGATGGGATGCCATGCCAGACTGAGGCCCGACACATCATCCACTATCCCCACGGTAAAGCGGGGGCGCGGCGCATCGGATGCCAGCTCCTCGAACACAGCCGCGCACATGGCGGGAGTGAACTCTTTGGAAGAGAGACCATAGCGGCCGCCACTGAGCCAGGGCAGCCGCTTGATAAGGCCACGCTGCAAACCGTCGATCAGTGCACTCTGCACATCCAGCAGCAGCGGCTCGCCGCCTGCCCCCGGCTCCTTGGTGCGATCCAGCACGGCGATGCGCCGCACGCTCTGCGGCAGCGCATCGAGCAGTGCCTGTACCGGGAAGGGGCGATAGAGGCGCACAACCAAGACCCCTGTCTTGCGATCCTGTTGGTTGAGCCAATCCACAGTGGTGCGGGCGGTAGCCGCCCCCGAGCCCATCAGCACGATGACGTCGGTGGCATCAGGCGCGCCGTGGTACTCCACCAGCCGATAGTGGCGGCCGGTCAGCTCGCCCAAGTTGTCCATGCACTGCTGCACCCGCGCCGGTACCGCTTCGTAGAAGGGGTTGACGCTCTCGCGGGACTGGAAATAGGTATCCGGGTTCTGGGCGGTACCGCGCATCACCGGATGATCCGGGTTCAGCGCCCGGGCACGGTGAGCGCGTACCCAGTCGTTGTCGATAAGGGCGCGAATTTCATCCCGATGCAGGGCAGTGATCTTGTTCACCTCGTGGGAGGTGCGAAAGCCGTCGAAGAAGTGGATAAAGGGCACCCGGCACTGCAGGGTGACGCTATGGGCAACCAAGGCCAAGTCCTGCGCCTCCTGCACCGAGCCGGAGGCAAGCATGGCAAAACCGGTGCTGCGCGCCGCCATCACGTCCTGATGGTCGCCAAAAATCGACAGCCCCTGCGCCGCCAGCGAGCGGGCCGCCACATGGAACACCGCCGAGGTCAGTTCACCGGCGATCTTGTACATGTTGGGCAGCATCAGCATCAGCCCCTGACTGGCGGTGAAGGTGGTGGCGAGCGCCCCCGCCTGCAGGGCGCCGTGTACCGTGCCGGCCGCCCCCCCTTCGCTCTGCATCTCCACCACGGTGGGGATGTTGCCCCACAGGTTGGTCTGCCCCTCCGCCGCCCAGGCATCGGCCAGTTCGGCCATGGTCGAGCTCGGGGTGATGGGGTAGATGGCACACACTTCGCTCAGCTGGTACGCCACCCGGGCCGCGGCTTCGTTGCCGTCGACCATGATCAGTTCATGTTTCATTGGGACTCCTCCGGTTGGCGCAGCTCGATGGCGTGACAAGGGCATTGATCGTGGCAGGCACCGCAGCCAGTGCAGCGCTCGGCATCCACCTGATAGCCTTTGCCCGGCCCCAGCTTGGCGATGGCCTGCTCGGGGCAACTGCCGTAGCAGCCGTCGCACTCAAAGCAGTTGCCGCAGGAGTAGCAGCGCGCCGCCTCGTAGCGGGCGGCCACCTCATCCAGCCCGCCGATGATCTCGCCAAAATCGTCCCGCGCCCACGCCGGTTTGACCGGCTGACTGCTGGCCGGGGCGTGGGTCTGGAACCAGAGCTGCAACTGCTCCGGCCCCACCAGCGGCTTCCCTGCCTGCAAATGGGAGAGCGGTTTGTGGTAGTGGCGACCGCGCAGCCAGGCATCCATATGGCGCGCCGCCTTCTTGCCGTGGCCGGTGGCGATAGTGACGGTGCGCTCGGAGGGCACCATGTCGCCACCCGCAAACAGACCCGGCACATCCGTCATCAGGTTGCCCGCCACCTGCACGACCCCCTCCTTGTTGACCCGCACGCCGGGGATGCTCTCCAGCACGCTCAAATCAACCTCCTGACCGAGCGCCAGAATAAGGGAGTCCGCTTCGAGGGTTTCAAACTTGCCGGTGGGCACCGGCTTGCCCTCGGCATCCAGCGCCATCACCTCCACCTCGATATTGGTGCTATCGAGCTGGCGGATGCTGCGCAGCCAGTTGATCTTGATCCCCTCCTCCTCGGCCTCGTCGGCTTCGAAAGCGTGGGCAGGCATATGGTCCCGGTCGCGGCGGTAGATGATCATTGCCTCTTCAACGCCCAAACGGCGGGCGGTACGGGCCGCATCCATGGCGGTGTTGCCGCCGCCGTAGATGGCCACCCGCCGTCCCAGTTTGGGGGGCGGTAAGCCCTGTTCTTCGGCCAGACTGGCCTGTTCGAGGAAGCTCACCGCATCGAGGATCTTGCCCGCTTCCCGGGCTGGAATATCGACCCGCTTGGCCAGATGGGCGCCGATGGCCATAAAGACGGCATCAAAGCCCCCCTCGTCGCGCTCTCGCAGCACATCCTCCACCTTGTGGTTGAGGGTTAGCGTCACCCCGGCCGCCACGATGCGGGCCACCTCCCGATCCAGCACGTCGCGGGGCAAGCGGTAAGCGGGAATACCGAAGCGCAGCATGCCGCCCGCCAGCGGCCCCGCTTCGCGGATCTCCACCTGATGACCGAGCCGGTTGAGGTGCCAGGCGCAGGAGAGACCTGAGGGCCCTGCGCCTATGACCAGCACCTTCTTGCCGCTGGCAGGGGCAGGTGGCGCAGGCTGCCAACCACGGGCCAGCGCTTCGTCGCCAAGAAAGCGTTCGATGGCGTGGATAGAGACAGATTCATCCACCTGCCCGCGGTTGCAGGCACTTTCGCAGGGGTGATAGCAGACCCGGCCATGAATGGCGGGCAAGGGGTTCTCTTCGATCAGGGTCTGCCAGGCCGCCTCAAAACGGCCGGCCTGCGCCAAAGAGAGCCAGGCCTGGATATTTTCTCCGGCCGGGCAGGCGTGATTGCAGGGTGGCAGGGCCGGCCGCCAAACGGGTAGCCGGGTACGCACCGGGCCTGTTCCCGTTTTCAGGGAGAGATCCGGCAATGGGGTCATGTCCAGTTGTTTGCTCATACATTGCTTTCTTCTTTTTGTGTGACAGGCCCCACCCGATGGCGCTTGATACCGTGTAGCCGAGGCGGACGGTGGCCGGATGGGGAAGAAGCGAAAGCGTTAGAAACTGGGAACTGAGTCGATAATGGCCGCTTTTTTGTACTGATTAGCGAATCAGGATCAAAAAATGTTGCATTTTATGGTTCATAGAGACCAGAACGTGACTCAAGTAACATCTTCTCCAGCTGACCGCTGGCTTTCAGTTTGGCGAGCCCCCGATTGAAGGTTTTGATCAGCTCGTCAGCGTTGGCACGCTTGCGGCTGATCAGCAGGTGACCTTCAACTTTCATCACGGGTTTTGAATGGGTTGCAAAGAGATCGACCGTACTGGCCGGGTAGAACTGACGCAGGGAGTAGTAGCCGACATCTATGTTCTCCAGGGTCAGGTCGGCGCGGCCGGAGAGCAGCAGATCAAAGCTCTGGCGCAGCCGGGTGACGAACTGCACCTGCAGCGGCACCTGCGCGATGGCTGCAAAAAAATCTGCATTGTAGGTATAGCCACTGACCGCAGCCAGCTTGCGATCCGCCAGATCCTGATAGCTGCGCCATTCCAGCGGATCGGACTTGAGATAGAACCAGACGTAGGTTTCGCTCAGGATGGGATCGCTGTAGAGATGGGTTTTGCGCCGCTCGCTCGACTCATACCAGTGGACTGTGCCATCCACCACTCCCTCCTCCGACAAGCGAAAGGCCCGCTTCCAGGGCAGAAACTGAAACTTGACGCTCACCCCTTCACTCTTGAATGCCTCACTCACCACATGGGGGATAAGCCCCTGATATTTCAGCGTCTCGGAGCAGTAAGGGGGATACTCTCCCGTGGTCAGGGTCAGCTCCTGCGCCCAGAGCCCTTGGCAAAAAAGGCTCCCCGCCAGCAACCAGCTTATTTTCATCCCGATGCCCTCTTGTTCTGTTTTCCCAACTATAGACCGCCCCCTTGAAAGGATTGCCGGATCGCCGGGGAACCGTTATGTTCCCCTTTTTCCAGGCGATCGCGCCGCGTCACAAGGATATGAAGATGCCCAGGCTAGACAGCATTCACCTCTACCCCATCAAATCGACTGCAGGTATGCCGCTGGCTCGCGCCCGGGTGACCGAAGAGGGACTGGCAGGGGATCGCCGCTACATGGTGGTCAAACCGGACGGCACCTTTATCACCGCCCGAACCCATCCCCAACTGCAACAGATCGTGGCTACCCCCATCGAAGGGGGCTTGCAACTGCGCTATCCGGGCTTTGAACCGCTCACCCTGCAAGAGGTCGACTTCAGCCGCGCCCCGCAAGCTACCGGAGTCTGGAGCGACCGTTTCACCGCCCTGCACACCGACCCCAAAGCCGATGGGTGGCTAAGCCGGGTGGCAGGGGAGACGGTGCAACTGCTCTGGCTGGGTGAAACCTCTGATCGCTTTCGCGAGAAGACCGGCACCCGGGTCAGCTTTGCCGACGGTTATCCGCTGCTACTGATAAGCCAGGCTTCCCTTGAGGATCTCAATCTGCGCTCCGATGCCCTGCACCAGATGAGCCAATTCCGCACCAATCTGGTGGCAAGCAATACCCAGCCCTTCGAGGAGGACAGCTGGGTGCGCATCCGCATCGGCGAAGTGGAATTTAAAGTGGTCAAGCCCTGCAGCCGCTGCATCATGACCACGGTGGAAGCGGGCACCGATCGCTTCAATGCCCTGAAAGAGCCGCTGGCCACCCTCACCCGCTACCGCCGTGGCGAGGATGGTGAGGTCTACTTCGGCCAGAATCTGGTGGCGCTGAACGAGGGCTGGATTCAGGCAGGCAGCGAGATCGAGGTGCTGGAGCGTACCCGTCCGGTGGTCTATCCCGCCGCCGCGCCGAAGAAGCGGGAGCTGGTCTGCGTGGCCCGCGAACCGCTGGCGCGGGATCTGGAGACCTTCTGGTTCGAAGCCGCCGATGGCGAGCCCCTGCCCGACTACCTGCCGGGCCAGCATCTGCCCATCAGTCTCGATATCAAAAACGAGCGGGTTCAGCGCCGCTATACCCTGAGCTCTACGCCGGATCATCCGGAGCGTTACAGCATCAGCGTCAAGAAGGTAGAGGGGGGTCGCATCTCCCACTGGCTGCACCAGCAACTGCAGGTGGGCGACCGGCTGCTGGCCGCCAACCCTGCTGGTGAGTTTCACTTAGGGTCCGAGCGAAACCTCTTGTTGCTCTCCGCAGGATCCGGCGTCACCCCCATGCTGGCGATAGCCCGCACCCTGGCCCTGCGCGGTGAGCTGGAAGAGGTTCACTTTATGCACCTGTGCCGCAGCGAAGCGGACATTCCCGCCGCCAGCGAACTGCACGCCATGGCGCAGCAGGGGATGACCCTCACCCTGATCCTGAGCCAGCCGGACAATCACTGGCAGGGGCTGCAAGGGCGACTCAATGATGAGCATCTGCAACGGATCAAAGGGCTGGCCGGGAAAGAGGTCTTTATCTGTGGCCCCCACGGCTTTATGGCCGATGCTGCCGCCAAAGTTGCGGCCCTCGGCGTTCCGGCCGCGCGGATCAAACAGGAGAGTTTTGGCGGCGCCATTCTCTCGGTGGCCCGCCCCCATCAGGCGGTGCAACTGCGTATCGGCGCCCAAGCCTTTACCGGCAACAATCAGGGCACTGTACTGGATCAGGCCAACAAGCAGGGAGTTGAGCTGCCCTGGAGCTGCCGCGCCGGGATCTGCGGCAGTTGCAAACAGACGCTGATCTCGGGCGAGGTGGATCACCCCGATGCCCCCGCCATCACCGCCGCCGAGCGGGCCGAAGGCAAGATCCTTGCCTGCTGCGCCGTGCCGCTCACCGACCTTGAAATCCTATGATCGGGCCGCATTAACTCACGCCCCCCAGATGACCGGGGAATTGACCCCGGTCATCTTTATCCACACTTGTTCAGCTGATCCGCCCTTAATTTGTCCCCACGCCTTCATCTGCAAGTTTCCCTTCCTATACTCTCAGAGCAAAAAGCCTTGCCAGCCATTGACTTGGCGATGCTCCATACGACACTCAGCCATAGGGAAAGGACGCCCATACCATGGAACAGAACAAGCCTGCCTTTCAGCTCAATCTGCTGCTATCCGTCATCACCCTGATCCTGCTGTCACTGGTGTTTTTCGCCTACAGCTGGGCGGGTAAACAACTGGAAGAGAGTTATCGACAACAATATGTCTCCTACCTGCTGGCCGATGAGCTGCGCCAATCCTCCGATGACCTGACCCGACTCGGGCGCACCTACGTCATCACCAAGGATCCAGCCTACGAACAGCAGTACATGCGGATCCTGGCCATACGCAACGGCGAACAGCCGAGGCCGGATGGCTACAACCGTATCTACTGGGACTTTGTCGCCGCCAACGGCCAGAATCCCCGCCCCGACAGCAATGTTCGCCGTGGCCTGATCGACCTGATGAAGGATGCCGGTTTCACCGACGGTGAGCTCGCCAAACTGAACGAGGCCAAAAACAACTCGGATGCCCTGGTCAACACCGAGGTCGCCGCCTTCAAACTGGTGCAGCAGACCGATGGCGACCCGGTTGCCAACCAGCAAAAAGCCATCGCCATGATGCATGACAAGGCCTATCACCAGAACAAGGGGCGTATCATGTCCCCCATCGATGACTTCTACGTGATGATGGAGCAGCGCAACCAGGAGGCGGTCGAGAGCGCCATCGCCAATACCGACATGCTGCGCTATCTCTTTATCGCCCTCGGTCTGGTGTTGATGTTCTTCCTCTGGCGCACCTATCGCTCCCTGCTCGATCTGGTGGGCACCTCGGTCGAACAGCTCAAGACCGATCTCCATATGATGGCGGAAGGGGACTTCTCGCGCCCCATCAAGGTGCCAGCAGGAGCGAAAGAGAGCCTGATCGGCCTGCTCGGCGGCATGCAGACCACCCTCAAGGGGATCATCGCCAAGGTCTCCCACTCCACCGAGGAGCTGTCCCACTCTGCTGACAGCATCGCCCAGATCGCCGAGCAGACTGCCCAGTTTGCCACCGATCAGCAAACCAGCACCCAGACCATGGCCGCCGCCATCGAGGAACTGGTGGTGAGCATCAGCCACCTCTCCGACAACGCTACCCATGCCGACGAGCTGAGCAAGGTCTCAGCCAATACCCTAGAGGAAGGATCAGGGGTCATCAAAGAGACTCTCGGCAGCATCGAGAATATCTCCACCACGGTGGGGGATGCAGCCAGCACCATCTCCGAGCTCAACGGCCATACCCAGCAGATTTCGGAGATCATCGGAGTGATCCGCGGCATCGCCGATCAGACCAACCTGCTGGCCCTCAACGCGGCCATCGAGGCGGCACGGGCCGGTGAACAGGGTCGCGGCTTTGCGGTGGTGGCTGACGAGGTGCGCAATCTGGCCAGCCGCTCTGCGGCCTCAACCCAACAGATCACCGGTATGATCAGCAAGATCCAGAGCGGGGCCGATGCCTCCATCCGCAGTATGGAGAATACGGTCAACAACGTCTCTCGCGGGGTCACGCTGGCCAACCAGACCGGCGAGGCGATCGCCAGCATCCAGAGCCACGCCTCCAACCTCACCGGCCTGATGGGAGAGATCAGCCACACCCTGCGCGAGCAGTCCACCGCCGCCAACGAGGTGGTCTCCACCGTCGGCAATATCACCTCCCTCTCCGAACAGTCCGGGGATGCCGCCCGCCACGTGTCGCAAGAGGCGGCCAAGCTAAAGCAGCTGTCACGGGTACTGCGCCAGGAGATGGGGCACTTCAAGCTTTAAAAAACGCTGAAAAGCAAAACGGCTGCCCAAAGGCAGCCGTTTTTTATTCGGGGCATCCCCCGTCATTCAGTATCTATCAACCACGCAGGGCGGCGATACGCTGCTCGATGGGCGGGTGGCTCATAAACAGCTCGCTCATGGAGCGCTTGCCGTTGATGCCAAAGGCCATCATGGAGCCTTCCAGCTGCGGCTCGGCACCGCGGGAGAGGCGCTCAAGGGCGGCAATCATCTTGTCGCGACCGGCCAGCTTGGCGGCACCGGCATCGGCACGGAACTCGCGCTGACGGCTGAACCACATGACGATCATGGAGGCCAGAATACCGAACAGCATCTCCAGCACGAACACGGTGATCATGTAGGCAAAACCGCCGGTGCTGCTGCTCTCTTCCTCGTTGTTGGAGCTGAAGAAGTTGCTGATAACGCCAGCCACGATACGGGCGAAGAACATCACGAAGGTGTTCACTACCCCCTGGATCAGGGTCAGGGTCACCATGTCGCCGTTGGCCACGTGGCTCACCTCGTGGGCCAGTACCGCTTCCGCCTCGTCACGGCTCATGCTGTAGAGCAGACCGGAGGAGACCGCCACCAGCGAATCATCGCGGCGGGCACCGGTCGCAAAGGCGTTCATCTCGGGAGAGTCGTAGATCCCCACTTCCGGCATCTTGATACCCGCTTCGCGGGCCTGACGGGCAACTGTGCTCACCAGCCAGTGCTCGGTCTCGTTACGGGGTTGCTCGATGACCTGGACGCCATAGCTGCGCTTGGCCATCCACTTGGACATCAGCAAGGAGATAAAGGAACCCCCAAAACCGAACACGGCACAGAACACCAACAGCCCGGAAATGCTGGACTTGTTGATCCCCAGAACCGAGAACAGGATATTGAGTACCACCCCCAGCACCAGCATGACGGCCAGGTTGGTCACCAGGAATAGCATAATTCGCTTCATATAGACTCCTTGTGAAGATAAGGGACATGACCGGGGATCACTCGGGATCCCCACCTGATCATGTTAATGTCGACATTCTAGGGAGATTCGATGAATGTTCGCTGAATATGCCGTCAAAGTAGCGGCGAGATATCGAGACGCCCCTGCAAATCGGCTTCAAGCGGATTGTTTATAAACGGAATTTCGCCGAGGAAGGGGGCTGGCAGCAAGCCCCTCAGGGTGTCCAGATTTTCCTGATAATGGCTCATGGAACCATGGAGCCGATTAATTACCCACCCCGCCACCGGCAGCTGATCATTGCGAATGGCGGCAAAAGTGAGCAGCGCATGGTTGAGGCAACCCAGCTTGGCCCCCACGACCATGATCACCGCCATGTTCTCCTGTTTCACCCAGTCCGACAGTAGATGCTTGCGATCGAGCGGCAGATACCAGCCCCCTGCCCCTTCCACTACCGCCAGTTCGGCCCCGACCTGTTCAATCTTGCGTAGCCCCTCGCTCAACCCCTGCATGGTGATAGGCTGGCGCGCCTCGCTGGCGGCAATGTGGGGTGCAATCGGCGGCTCATAGGCGAACGGATTGACCACCTCATAGGGCAGCGGCAGACTCGCCGCCTCCTGCAACAGGACGGCATCCAGGTTGCGCAGCCCGTCCGGAGTGCGGGCACATCCGGCCGAGACAGGCTTGTAACCCGCGCACTTGATTCCCTGTGCGCTGAATTCGCGCAGCAGGGTGCGCGCCACCAGCGTCTTGCCCACATCGGTATCGGTGCCGGTGATAAAGAATGATTTCATACGGTTCTCTCCTTGGCAGGGAGTGGCTCACTGCCCTGCACACAATGCGATTCCCGGCGCTCAGCGAGGCTTGCTGAGACGGCCGAGGCACACCCGATAACTGGCGACCAGCCTGCCATCGGGCTGGCGAAACGCCTCATACGCCTGAGCCAGCTGCTGCAATCTGGCGCGACCGCTCAGACCGGCCGGGGCGGCACTCCCCTGATTGTCATTGATCTGATTGGCCCCAATCCCCTTGAGATCACGCAACAACTGCGGCAATTCAAGATAGGCGAGATCCCAGGTGATACAACGCAGCTCGGGAGCAACTACCCCGGCGCTAGCCAGCGCCTGCTCCAATTGTGGCAGGCTGAGGAAGCGATTGACATGGGCGCGACCATCAAGCTGCTGCCAGGCGGCTCGCAACTGCCAGAGCGACTCATCGAGCAGGGTCGAGAAAAAGATCTGGCCGCCCGGTTTGACCACCCGCAGCAACTCGCCGAAAGCCTGGGCCGGACGCTCGCACCACTGCAGCGCCAGACTGGAGAAAACCCAGTCGAACGCGCTGTCGGCGAAAGGAAGCTGCTCCGCATCGCCGCAGAGCAGGCGAGCACAGCTGTCACGCAAGGCGGCCTGCGCCAGCATGCCGGGGGCGAGATCCAGCCCCACCAACTGATGACAACGATTCGCCAGTTGGGGCAAAAAAAAACCGGTGCCGCAGCCCAGATCCAGCCCGCTCACCGTCAGATCAGTGCCAACCGGCCTGCTCGGCATCCATCCCAGCAGCGCCTGACCCACCTCCTGCTGAAAGCGGGCGTGGGCATCGTAATGACGAGCGGCGGCGCCGAAACGGCGAGCAAGCTGCGCCTTGTCCACCGTTTGAAAACGCTCAGCCATGGCAAACCTCCCCAACCGTTGTCGCAGCAGGGCAGACCCCCAAGGCATCGAGCAGGCGATCCACATCCTGCTCGCGGTGGGCTGCACTCAGAGTAATGCGCAGCCGCGCCGTACCGACCGGCACAGTGGGCGGGCGAATGGCGCTCACCCAGACGCCGCGCTCCCGCAACCGTTCAGCCAGTTGCAGGGCAACACTGCTCTCCCCCACCAGCAGCGGCTGGATCGGGGTCTCGCTTGCACCCAGCATCCAGCCGAGCGCATCGGCCCCCTGCCGAAAGCGGGCGATCAGCTGACCAAGATGAGCACGAGCATCATCGGCGGCACACACCAGCTCGATACTCTTGCTGACCGCGCAAGCCTGGGCAGCTGGCATATGGGTGCTGTAGACATAGTGGCGGGCGAAGTTGACCAGATACTCCACCAGCTCGCGGCTGCCACCGACAAAAGCACCGGCGACGCCAAGCGCCTTGCCAAAGGTGCCCATCTGGATGTGTACGCTGGCAGAAGGAACCCCCTGCGCCGCCAGGGTGCCGCGCCCCTCAGGCCCCAGCACACCAAGACCGTGGGCATCGTCGATCATCAACCAGTTGCCGCTCTGGGCTGCGAGGGTTGCGAGCTCAGCCCAGGGGCCCTGATCCCCGTCCATGCTGAACACCCCTTCCGACACAATCAATCCGCGATTGGGCTCAAGCTGCCGCTCAAGCACAGCCATATCGTTGTGACCGAAGCGCTTCATCTTGCAGGGGAGCTGGCTGCCCATCTCCTGCAGGGAGGCGTGGTTGAGTTTGTCCTGCCACAGCAGGTGTTCCTTGCCGAGCAGGGCTTTGAGCACCGCCTGATTGGCGGAAAAACCGCAGTTGAACAGCAACACCGCCTCCACCCCGAGCCACTCGGCCAGGGTCTCCTCAAGCTGTTGGTGGGCACGACTGTAACCGGTCACCAGCGGTGAGGCGCCGGAGCCCGCACCATAGCGCTCAATCCCCGCGTTGAAGGCGGCCTTGATGGCACCGTGATCTGCCAGTCCCAGATAGTCGTTGGCGGAAAAGTTGAGGTAATCGCGCCCCGCAACCCTGAGCCGCCCGCCACTCGCACCGTCGGTCGCGATGCGGTTGCGCAGCAGGCCGACCTGCTCGCGCTCGGCCAGCGCCGTGCCCAATCCAAAGGGGCCCGTTACTGCAGGGCCGTTCATGACCGCGTAGCCCCTTCACGGGGGCGGGTGGCGTCATAAAACATCTCGGTGGGCTCGCTCTGGCGGCTCACCTCGGCCAGCAACTCCTCTTCTTGTACCTGATCCGGCTTCTGGGCCCGCTGGGCGGGACGAATACCGAGCCGCTTGAACAGCTGCATATCGCTGTTTTCGTCCGGATTGGGGGTGGTCAGCAGCTTGCAGCCATAGAAGATGGAGTTGGCCCCGGCCATAAAGCACATGGCCTGCATCTGCTCGTTCATCTTCTCCCGCCCGGCGGAGAGGCGCACATGGGAGGTCGGCATCATGATCCGCGCCACGGCGATGGTGCGGATAAATTCGAACGGGTCGAGGTTCTCCTCATTCTCCAGCGGCGTTCCCTTCACCTTGACCAGCATGTTGATCGGCACGCTTTCGGGGTGGCGCGGCAGGTTGGCGAGCGCCATCAACAGGCCCGCCCGATCCTTGGCCTGCTCACCCATGCCGACGATGCCGCCAGAGCAGACCTTCATGCCCGCGCCGCGCACATGCTCCAGCGTATCGAGCCGATCCTGATAGGTGCGGGTGGAGATGATCTCGCCGTAAAACTCCGGCGATGTATCGAGGTTGTGGTTGTAGTAATCAAGCCCCGCAGCGCCAAGACGGGCCGCCTGATCGGCGGTGAGCATCCCCAGCGTCATGCAGGTCTCCATACCGAGCCCGCGCACCTCCTCGATCATCCGGATGATGTAGGGCATGTCTTTTTCTTTGGGGTTGCGCCAGGCGGCCCCCATGCAAAAGCGTGACGAGCCGTTGGCCTTGGCTTCGCGGGCCCGCTCCAGCACCTTCTCCACCTCCATCAGCCGCTCGGCTTCGAGCCCGGTGTGGTAACGGGCGCTCTGGGGGCAGTATTTGCAATCTTCCGGGCAGGCGCCGGTCTTGATGGAGAGCAAAGTACTCACCTGCACTTCATTCGGGTCAAAGTGGGCGCGGTGGACGGTCTGGGCCTGAAACAGCAGATCGTTGAACGGCAGGGCAAACAGGGCCTGAACCTCGGCGAGGGTCCAGTCATGACGAAGGGCGTGACCGCCCGCGGTGAGAGCATTCATACATGGCTTCCGGTTGTTATTAGTGGGATCCTCCGCCCGCCATCTTGGGATGGACGGCCACAGAACCCGCCGCCGGGCCCGCGCGCTCAAGGTGATGCGCAGTGCCAAGTGGCTGAAATTGTTGGCTAGTGTAGAGAGCACGCGTAGACTGTCAACACCGACCAGATCAAACCAATTGACAACAGAACAACAAATGACCAATCAAGAATTCGACCTGCACCACATCTGGCACCCCTATACCTCCCTCACTCACCCCCTGCCCTGCTATGAAGTAGCCAGCGCCAAAGGGGTGACCATCACCCTCAGCGACGGCCGTGAACTGGTGGATGGCATGAGCTCCTGGTGGGCTTGCGTGCACGGCTATCAGGTGCCGGAACTGGACGCCGCCGCCACCGCCCAGCTCGGCAAGATGTCCCACGTGATGTTTGGCGGCCTTACCCACGCCCCGGCGGTCGAGCTCTGCCGCAAGCTAGTGGAGCTCACTCCAAAGGGGCTTGATCGGGTATTTCTGGCCGACTCCGGCTCGGTGGCAGTGGAAGTGGCGCTCAAGATGGCGCAGCAGTACTGGCACGCCAAGGGAACGCCCAGAGCCAAATTTGTCGCCCTGCGCAGCGGCTATCACGGCGACACCTTTGGCGCCATGAGCGTCTGCGATCCCGATGGCGGCATGCATGAGCTCTACAAGGGCTTCCTGCCAGAGCACTACTTTGTCGAAGCCCCCAGCTGCCGCTTCCACGCCGAGTGGGACGAGCAGTGCGTGGTGGAGCTGGCGACACTCATGGCGGATCATCACGAGGAGATCGCCGCCATCGTGCTTGAGCCCATAGTGCAGGGCGCTGGCGGCATGCGCTTCTATCACCCCCGCTACCTGCAGTGGGTGCGCGCCCTGTGTGACGAGTTCGGTGTGCTGCTGATTGCCGACGAGATCGCCACCGGCTTTGGCCGCACCGGCCAGCTGTTTGCCTGCGACTGGGCGGGGATCAGCCCCGACATCATGTGTCTGGGCAAGGCGCTTACCGGCGGCTACCTCACCCTCTCGGCGACCCTGACAACCGAGCATGTCGCCCATACCATATGTGACGGCAAGGCCGGCGTCTTTATGCACGGCCCCACCTTTATGGGCAACCCGCTTGCCTGCGCGGTGGCCAACGCCTCCATCGATCTGCTGCTGACCTCACCTTGGCAGGAGCGGGTGCGCACCATCGAGCATCAGCTGCGAACAGAACTGGTAGAGCTGACCCTGCACCCGGCGGTCGCGGATGTGCGAGTGCTCGGCGCCATCGGGGTGGTGGAGATGAAAGAGCGGGTGGATGTGGCGCGCATCCAGCGCAAATTTGTCGAACTGGGCGCCTGGATCCGCCCCTTTGGCAAGCTGGTCTACCTGATGCCCCCGTTCGTCATCACCCCTGAAGATCTGCGGGTATTGACCGGCGCCATCCGTCAGGCCATCGCCGAAGGCGAGTTTTAATGCATGCAGCGGGCGGCCATCGCTGCCGCCCGTTTGACTACCGGCATTTGATATATAAAGAGGACAACTTTATCCACTTCAGTGCAGTTTCACTTGCCGTAATGTGAGCAAAACACCAGACCTGAGGCCCCAAGAGGGGTAAACTGCTGCAGTTTTACCATCAAGAAAGACTGCTCATGCGCCTCTCCATTGCTGCCAAAATCAACTTTTTCCTGCTCTTCATCTTCTCCATGGTATTGGTCTTCTCCGCAGCCTATCAGGCAGTGCGCGAGCGCGATCTCATCCTGACCCTCATCAAGGAGCAGAGCCGCGAGCAGACCGAAGCCTATTTCGACGGCCTCAACATGCTGATGCTGACCGGCAAGATGGATGCCCGCGATACCCTGCGCGGCAAGTTTCTCGACCATGCCCATGTGGAGGATGCCCGCATCGTCCGTGGCGACGCGGTGAGCAAACAGTTCGGGCCGGGACGGGAAACCGAACAGGTAAAGGATGAGTTTGATGAGCTGGCACTGGCGGGCAAAGGGAGCCTGGAGGTGGTGCACAACGGCATGCACAGCCGTCTGGTGGTGACCCGGCCGCTGCTGGCCAAGAAGGATTTTCGCGGCACCGACTGCACCAGCTGTCATCTGGTGCCGGAGAATACCGTGCTTGGTGCGGTGCGCTTTGACTACTCCCTCGATTCGCTGTTTACCCGGGTCGAGCAGAATATTCTCACCTCGGCGCTGATCCTCACCGGCATCTTCGGGATGGGACTGCTGCTGACCCTCTGGGTCATCCGTACCTGGATCGTGCGCCCTCTCAACCAGTTGACCCGCTCCATGGAAGAGGCCACTGACTTGCACGACTTCGGACACCGGCTGGAGGGGGATGACGGCGACGAGATTGGCCGGGTGGCGGTGGCCTACA
Organism: Aeromonas sp. HMWF017; assembly: GCF_003061465.1. NCBI lineage: Bacteria > Pseudomonadati > Pseudomonadota > Gammaproteobacteria > Aeromonadales > Aeromonadaceae > Aeromonas > Aeromonas sp. HMWF017. Next base: position 2,455 of record NZ_QAJD01000019.1, on the reverse strand, counting down.
ACCAGATGCTCGACAGCGTGGAGCGCCAGCTCGGCAAACGCACCAAGGCCAGCAGGCAGGAGCCGGATAAGCCCCGCTGAGGCGAGCACTTAACCGACGTAGTAGAAGAGCAAGCTGGCGATCAGCACCAATAGCAGGATGGCCAGATTGACATGCCGGGAGTCATCCTGACGGCGGCTGCGCTTGCGCTCCAGCAGCAACACCGCCAGCGTCAGGGCGCAGCAGCTCCAGAGCCCGTAGACCAGCCAGGGGGTAAGGGCCGGATCCCAATAATCGCGCACCTCGATCCCGCCATAGACCAGAAAACCGTAGGCAATTTCGGGCCGGGCATAGTGGTAAAGGGAGAGCAGCACGATAAAGCCGCCCCAGCAGAGCATCACCAGCCCCTGTAACACCCGTGTCAGCCAATCTGGCCCATGCCGCCGATCTTTCACCCACCTCTCCTGCGCCCGTGGCACTCTTGTTGAGTGAACCATGCCGAAAACCCCACCAGAGTCCGACATTTTTGCTTGTTTATCAAACCCGCGCGGGTAAGATTGACGGCTTAGTCTGCCATGGTGGGCCATCTGTGCCCGGGCCAGACTCCCTAGTGTTGCAAATAGCGCTGCAAGAACAAGCTGGAGACAATATTTCGATGACGCACGCATCCGTAGTAGATGTGCTGGCCGGTAAGTATCCGGTCGGCACCACCCAAACTGTCAAAGGGTGGATCCGGACTCGCCGTGATTCCAAGGCGGGGATCTCATTTTTGGCCATTTCCGATGGCTCCTGTTTCCATCCGGTACAGGCAGTTGTCCCCAATACCCTGGCCAATTACGAGAATGAAGTGCTGCGTCTGACCACTGCCTGCTCCGTGGAAGTGACCGGCGTGGTTGCCGCCTCTCAGGGCAGCGGCCAGGCTTTCGAACTGCAGGCGACCGAGGTGAAGGTAGTCGGCTGGGTCGAAGATCCGGACACCTACCCGATGGCCGCCAAGCGCCACAGCATCGAATACCTGCGTGAACAGGCTCACCTGCGCCCGCGCACCAACATTGTTGGCGCCGTGACCCGCGTTCGTCACTGCCTGGCGCAAGCCATCCACCGCTTCTTCCACGAAGAGGGTTTCCTCTGGGTTGCGACCCCGCTCATCACCGCTTCCGACACCGAAGGTGCCGGCGAGATGTTCCGCGTCTCCACTCTGGACATGGAAAACCTGCCGCGCACCGACGCCGGCAAGGTGGACTACAACGAAGATTTCTTTGGCAAAGAGGCTTTCCTGACCGTATCCGGCCAGCTGAACGCCGAAACCTATGCCTGCGCACTCTCCAAGGTCTACACCTTCGGCCCGACCTTCCGCGCCGAAAACTCCAACACCAGCCGTCACCTGGCCGAGTTCTGGATGGTTGAGCCGGAAGTGGCCTTCAACGATCTGGAAGATAACGCCGCACTGGCCGAAGCCATGCTGAAGTACGTCTTCAATGCCGTACTGACCGAGCGTCGCGACGATCTGGAGTTCTTCGCCCAGCACGTCGACAAGGATGCCATCGACCGTCTGGAGCGTTTCGTCTCCTCCGACTTCGCCCAGATCGACTACACCGACGCCATCGAAGTGCTGAAAAACTGCGGCAAGAAGTTCGAGTTCCCGGTCTCCTGGGGTATCGATCTCTCCTCCGAGCATGAGCGCTATCTGGCCGAGGAGCACTTCAAGTCTCCGGTGGTGGTGAAGAACTACCCGAAAGATATCAAAGCCTTCTACATGCGCCTCAACGACGACGGCAAGACCGTTGCCGCGATGGACGTACTGGCACCGGGCATCGGCGAGATCATCGGTGGTTCCCAGCGTGAAGAGCGTCTGGACGTGCTGGATGCCCGTCTGGCCGAGATGGGCCTGAACAAGGAAGATTACTGGTGGTATCGCGACCTGCGTCGCTTCGGTACCGTGCCGCACTCCGGCTTCGGTCTGGGCTTCGAGCGTCTGGTTGTATACGTGACCGGCATGGGCAACGTCCGCGACGTGATCCCGTTCCCGCGTACTCCGCGTACCGCCGAGTTCTGATCAGCGGCATCTTGTCACTGCATTGCAAAAGCCGACCTGCGGGTCGGCTTTTTTATTGTCACCGTTATGGGTGATACTCAGGATCAACTGGCACAAGGAACTCGTCGCCTATGGGATATCGCCTGCTGCTCTCGCTATTACTGTCCTGCATGCCTGTTCAACTGTGGGCCGAGCCCGTTCGTCTGACCACCCTGGAGTGGCCCCCCTACACCAGCCAGAGCCTGCCCGATGGCGGCCTCACCGGTCATATCGTCAAACGCGTCTTTGCCGAGGCGGGACTGGAAGTGACGTTCGACTTCTATCCCTGGCAGCGGGCAGTGCGGCTGGCGGCCGACCCGACCCAGCCTTATAGCGGCTATTTTCCCGAGTACCTCTCCGACACCCTGCCCACCCTGTGGCGCAGCTCCCCCAGCGTGGGGG
>NZ_QAJD01000144.1:0-3028 GCF_003061465.1 Aeromonas sp. HMWF017 | reverse complement strand
AGCCTGTTTGACCAGCAGTGAACCACCAGACCCCGCTTCATAGGTGTAACCGCCCGGTGCGCCACTGGTCAGCCACTGGATGCTGCCAGCTCCGTCGGCACCGAGGCTGTAGCCCAGAACTCCGCTGACGTTGACCGCGTTCGGGTCGTCGCCCGTGCCGCCAGCTATGCCGCCCGCTAGGGCATCATCGTCCAGTTGCACTGCTGCGTTGGCGCTGACCGTCGGGATGTCGTCGTCGACGTTGATGGTCAGGCTGCCATCCACGTTGTCTTTGTCGGCATCGGTAACACGGTAGTTCAGCGTGAAGGTGGCGTTATTCTCGTCATTACCGTCGGCATGCTTGATCGGCGCATTCTGCGTCACGCTGTAGGCACCCGTGGCGCTGTTCAGCGTCACCGTCAGCACGGTCACGCCAGCCTGTTTGACCAGCAGTGAACCACCAGACCCCGCTTCATAGGTGTAACCGCCCGGTGCACCACTGGTCAGCCACTGGATGCTGCCAGCGCCGTCGGCACCGAAGCTGTGGCCCAGAATTCCGCTGACGTTGACCGCGTTCGGGTCGTCGCCCGTGCCGCCAGCTATGCCGCCCGCCAGGGCATCATCGTCCAGTTGCACTGCTGCGTTAGCGCTGACCGTCGGGATGTCGTCGTCGACGTTGATGGTCAGACTGCCATCCACGCTGTCTTTGTCGGCATCGGTAACACGGTAGTTCAGCGTGAAGGTGGCGTTATTCTCGTCATTACCGTCGGCATGCTTGATCGGCGCATTCTGCGTCACGCTGTAGGCACCCGTGGCGCTGTTCAGCGTCACCGTCAGCACGGTCACGCCAGCCTGTTTGACCAGCAGTGAACCACCAGACCCCGCTTCATAGGTGTAACCGCCCGGTGCACCACTGGTCAGCCACTGGATGCTGCCAGCGCCGTCGGCACCGAAGCTGTGGCCCAGAATTCCGCTGACGTTGACCGCGTTCGGGTCGTCGCCCGTGCCGCCAGCTATGCCGCCCGCCAGGGCATCATCGTCCAGTTGCACTACTGCGTTGGCGCTGATACTCGGGCCATCGTCTTTGAAGCTGATGACCTTACCGATATCCAGAACCCCGCTTGCGTGATCACCATCCTTATCGGTGACGGTCAAAGTCAAATTAACGTGGCCAGAGCCCAAAAAGGTGGCTTCATCAGGATCAGAGGTTGGGTGAACTACAGCCCGCTGCTGATCAAGGGTCACCTTGCCGCTACTGTCGACCGTGAGGCTAAATACCAGTTGGCCAGTTGTGGCCGTGCGACCTTCGAGGATCGCACCATTCATGCTCAGCTGAACTTGCTCACCAGTGGCGGTATCAATCAGACCAGAGCTGGCATTTTGTACATTCAGGCTGTAGCTCTGGGATCCCAGACCATCAGCCCCCGGCTGTACGTTGAACACACCACTAAAATCAGCTGTTGCATCATGATTGAGATTGGACTCATCGACCTGTAACTGCACAGCACCGCCCCAAGTCACAGTGGTGCTGACATCGTTGTAGTCGTAATCCGAGTGGAGGGTCATATCCTCCCAGTTCTGGTTGCCTGCGCTGCCAGTATCCTGCAAATGTGAACCGCCAGGGTTGAGGCTCGCATCGCTGAACACGATGTTGGCACCATCAGCACCACTCAACGCAGTGCTGCCAAAGAATGCCTGCCACTTGCCATTAATAAACTGGAATGTGACGGCGGCACCATCACCAAGACCGGGATTGGCACCTCCATTGGGGATAACAAAGAATCCAGTATGAGCAGGATCCAGCGAACTGATATCTGTCTGGCTTCCCACACTCTGACTGTGCACATTTGCCCAGATGACTTTGCCGGACAACGGGGTGCCATCATCACCTTTGATATAGTAGCCATAGCTATTTGAATAACCGGCGTTGCTACCCAGGAAGGTGACTGAGGAAGTCAGGGACAGCTCACCCACCTGGATTGTCGGCGTATCATCGTTAATGGTGACGGCAAGTACGCCACTGGCACTGTCCCCGTCACCATCTGTCACCTTATAGCCCACATTGAGGGTGAGATTATCTTCGGTATCAGTCCCTGTGTGCATCAAGGGCTGCAGAAGTTTCACAGAGTAGGCACCAGTGCTCGGGTCGGTAATGGTGACCGTCATCAAGACACCGCGAGTGGAACTGATAGACAAGGTTCCACTTTGGGCATCCCACGTTGAGGTCACACTTTCACTTCCCAACGCAGTAGGCCCGGAGAGTTCAAGCGATTTGAGGCCATCAGCCCCGGCCTGATAAGCCAGATTGCCCGTGACGCTGGTATTGGCCCCTGCGACATCACCAGAACCGCCATTGATCCCGCCGACAAGGCCTTCATCGTCAAGTACCAAGGCAGCCTGAACATTGCTTGCTTTGGGGCCGTCATCCTCGAAGCGGAACACGCCGTTGGCGCCCAGGTCCACTGTCGCTCTGGCACGGTCGCCATCGGCGTCGGTCACAGTCTGCACCAACGTCAGCACGCCCTGACCCACGGTCAGCGCCACGCTGTCATCTGCATTGGTGGTGTTGCCATGCCAGACGTTGTCCAGCAGGGCCAACGTCACTTCCCCGGTGGTCGGGTTGATGGTCAGGGTGAAGTAGCTCACTGCACCGACACTGCCGGTGATGACGTTGCCCACCTGATTGAGCACGATGGCCGCACCTTGGCCGTTGGCAGCCAGCGGGTCAACAGCATACAGACCGCTCGCTACGTTGCTGCCGGTCAGCGCCAAGCTGTAACCGATACTACCCGCCCCGTCGGCACCGAAGGCCGGCGCGAACTGAGCCTGCACATTGGCCGCACTCAGGGTGGCACTGGCTACCCCGTCACTGCCAACGCCACCCAGACTGACCAGGCTTTCATCCACGGTTGCACCCAGAGCCGGCGCTTTCTCTGCCATCCCGGCACGCGGGCCATCGTCATCGAAGCTGAATACCGACCGCTCGCCCGCAATCAAACTGACAGTGGCACTGTCGGTCACGCTATCGCCATCTCCGTCCACACGGGTC
>NZ_QAJD01000018.1:0-18755 GCF_003061465.1 Aeromonas sp. HMWF017 | reverse complement strand
CCGATTGTGTTTGCGAACAAGAGATTAGCCATGGCCCATGACAACGCTCCCCGCCTGGAGCCCCGCCTGTTTCATCCCCGTTACTGGGCCAGCTGGTTCGGCCTAGGCTTGCTCTGGCTGCTGACCCTGCTGCCGTGGCGCAGCCAGATGTGGCTGGGCCGTCAGCTCGGTCGTCTCGCCGCCAGGATATTGAAGTCCCGGGTCAAGATTGCCCGTCGCAATCTGGAGCTGGCGATGCCCGAGCTGACCCGGGATGAGCGGGAGAAACTGCTTAAGGCCAACTTCGAGAGCGTGGGCTGCGCCGTGTTCGAGGTGGGGATCGCCTGGTTCTGGCCAGACTGGCGGATGCGCAACCTGATGAAGGTGGAAGGGGAAGAGCACGTCATCGCCGCCATGGAAAAAGGTCAGGGCATGCTGCTGCTCTCCTGCCACTTCCTGACGCTTGAACTCAACGCCCGCTGTTTCGGGCTGGTGCGCCCCGGCGTGGGGGTCTATCGCCCCAACACCAACCCGGTGCTGGAGTATGCCCAGTACCACGGTCGCTGCGCCTCCAACAAATATCTGGTGGATCGGATGGACGTGAAGGGGATGATCAAGGCACTGCGCAACGGCGACGCCCTCTGGTACGCGCCGGATCACGACTACGGCAGCCACGCCAGCGTGTTCGTGCCCTACTTCGCGGTAGAACAGGCGGCCACCATCACCGGCACAGCCACCCTGGCGCGGGTGAAGAACACCGTCACCCTGCCCTGCTACAACATCCGCACCAGCGAGGGTTACACCCTGCATATCGGGGCGCCGCTCGCCGACTACCCCAGCGGGGATGACATGGTTGATGCCGCCCGCGCCAACCGCGAGATTGAAGCCGCCGTGCGCAAGGCGCCGGAGCAGTACATGTGGCTCCATCGCCGCTTCAAGACCCGCCCCTCCCCCGAGGATGCCGGTTTCTACTAAACCGCAGCCCCCGACATGGGATAGCTCGTAAAAACCGACAAACCGCCCGCTGGCGGTTTGTTTTTATCTGCTGTCAGCCCTGCGCGGCAAGCAAGCTACCGAAACATGATTGGCGCAATCCCCCTCGGCACTTTCCCTCAACTCTCCATCAGCCAGCAGCAAAAGAGCCCTCATCACCAACCGTAAAAACTGAAAGCGGGTTACAAATTTATTGATTCATTGATAAGCAATGGAGTGTTTCGATAGATCCATCGTCACCACCCGCTGATGAGTGACTGAGTAATTTGTCCCATTCGAATACAAAAATCGAATTTGTGACGCCAATCACCATCCCACAAGAGGGCCACAAAGTAACTTTAGTGATTTAAGTCACAAAAAATGACCATGAAAAACAGGAAAGATCGAAATGTAGCCGAATTACAGCATGGGTATGTGATGTGGATCACTGGTTATGGAGGGGGTATCGCTGGGTATCCGAGATCTGGATCACAAGACACCCCGTTTTCAGCCTAATTTGATATCAAGCTGGTAGATTGAAGTTGCTTAGACGACCGGGATGGCGGTTCGGCAAAACCGGCCATCCCGACTACCACTTTTAATCAAACAGGCTTAAAACGGGGTCCCGACATGTTATCACCGGATACCAAAGTCAAGATACAGAATTTTGGACGCTTCCTGTCCAATATGGTCATGCCCAACATAGGCGCCTTTATCGCCTGGGGCTTTATCACCGCCCTCTTCATCCCCACCGGCTGGCTGCCCAATGAAACCTTGGCCAAGCTGGTCGGCCCCATGATCACCTACCTGCTGCCGCTGCTGATTGGCTACACCGGCGGCAAACTGATGGGCGGTGAGCGCGGCGGCGTGGTCGGTGCCATCACCACCATGGGTGTCATCGTGGGAACTGATATCCCCATGTTCATGGGCGCCATGATGGTCGGCCCGCTCGGTGGCTGGGCCATCAAGCGCTTCGACAAGGCGATGGACGGTCGCGTCAAGAGCGGCTTCGAGATGCTGGTCAACAACTTCTCCGCCGGGCTTATCGGCATGCTGCTGGCGATCCTCGCCTTCTTCGTGATTGGCCCCTTCGTCAAGGTGCTCTCCGGCCTGCTTGCCGGTGGCGTCGGCTTCCTGGTGGATAACCACATGCTGCCGCTCACCTCCATCTTCGTCGAACCGGCCAAGATCCTGTTCCTCAACAACGCCATCAACCACGGCATCTTCTCGCCGCTGGGGATCCAGCAGGCGACCGAGCACGGCAGCTCCATCTTCTTCCTGATTGAAGCGAACCCGGGCCCGGGCATGGGCGTGCTGCTGGCCTACATGGTGTTCGGTCGTGGTGCGGCCAAGCAGTCCGCGGCTGGCGCCTCCATCATTCACTTCTTCGGTGGCATCCACGAGATCTACTTCCCGTACGTGCTGATGAACCCGCGCCTCATTCTGGCGGTGATTGCCGGTGGCATGACCGGGGTCTTTACCCTGACCCTGTTCAACGCCGGTCTGGTCTCCCCTGCCTCACCGGGTTCCATCTTCGCCGTGCTGTTGATGACGCCGAAAGCCTCCCTGATCGGGGTCGCCCTCTCCATCATCAGCGCCACTCTGGTCTCCTTCCTGGTCGCCGCCGTATTCGTTCGCGCCCAGCAGCCGGAAGTGGACGAGGCCGATGCCCTCGGTGAAGCCACTCGCAAGATGAAAGCCATGAAGGGCGGCAAGCCCGAAACCGCAGCGGCCAAGAAGCCGGGCGGCGAACTGATGGCGGTACGCAATATTGTGGTCGCCTGTGATGCGGGCATGGGCTCCAGCGCCATGGGCGCCGGCCTGCTGCGCAAGCGGGTGCAGGCCGCAGGGCTCGATATCAGCGTCACCAACCGCGCCATCGATCAGCTCGACGATCAGGTGGACTGGGTCATCACCCACAAGGATTTGACCGAGCGGGCCCGTCGCCATGCGCCGAACGCTCATCATATTTCCCTGACCAACTTCCTCGACAACGGCCTCTATCAGGAGCTGGTACAGAGCCTGACCCAGGCCGCCAACGATGACATCGCCAACCCGCAGCTGCTGGTGGCCGCCAACGACGACAGCTACGAGCCGCAAGCGGCCGAAGTCTTTACCCTGAGCCGTCATGACGTGCATCTGGGACTGAAAGCGGACAACAAGGAGGCCGCCATCCTGACCGCAGGCCGACTGCTGGCAGAGCGCGGTTACGTGGCGCCCGACTACGTCAACGCCATGCTGGAGCGTGAACAGCTGGTCTCCACCTACCTCGGCGAATCCATCGCCGTGCCACACGGCACCATCGCCGCCAAGGAGTTTGTGAAGCGGACCGGCATCGTCATCTGCCAGTACCCGGCCGGGGTCGCCTTTGGCGAGGCTGCCGATGAGGTAGCACGGCTGGTGATCGGTATCGCCGCCCGCAACGACGAACACATGCAGGTGATAACCCGCCTGACCAATGCACTGGATGAACCCGGTCTCATCGACCGGCTGGCCAGCACCACGGATCCCCAGGCCTTCCTGGATCTGCTGGGTGCCGAACAGGCTGCGTAATCATCTTTCATCGTCTTTGGTTCAAGAGGTTAATATCATGAAAACATTGCATTTTGGTGCTGGTAACATCGGTCGCGGCTTTATCGGCAAAGTGCTGGCGGATGCCAGCCATCAGGTCACCTTCGCCGACGTCAACGACACCCTGATCGACCAGCTCAACCACCGTCAGGAGTACAAGGTCCATGTAGTAGGGGCGGATCAGAAGCTGGACGTGGTGCGCAACGTGGCGGCGGTCAGTTCCGCCGGTCACGAGGTGATCGCCCGTATCATCACCGCCGATCTGGTCACCACAGCGGTCGGCCCCAACATTCTGGACAAGATTGCCAGCACTCTGGCCAAGGGGCTGCAGGCCCGCTTCGATGCCGGCAACCTGACTCCGCTCAACGTCATCGCCTGTGAAAACATGGTGCGCGGCACCAGCCACCTCAAGCGGGAGGTACTCAAGTACCTGCCGGTCGCGTATCATGCCACGCTCGAATCCTGTATCGGCTTCGTCGACTCGGCGGTGGATCGCATCGTGCCGCCCGCCGCGGCTGCCAACGATGATCCGCTGGAAGTGACGGTCGAGAGCTTCAGCGAGTGGATCGTCGACCAGACCCAGTTCAAGGGGGAGCTGCCACAGGTGGCGGGTATGGAGCCCACCGACAACCTGATGGCCTTCGTCGAGCGCAAGCTGTTCACCCTCAACACCGGCCACATCGTCACCGCCTATCTCGGCAAACTGCGGGGCTACCGCACAGTGCGCGAGGCGATCGAAGATCCGGTGATCCGCAGCAAGGTGCGCCGCGCCATGGAGGAGAGCGGTGCCGTACTGGTGAAACGCTACGGCTTCGACCCGCGTCTGCACGCCGCCTACATCGAGAAGATCCTGGCCCGCTTCGCCAACCCCTATCTGGTGGACGAGATTGACCGGGTCGGTCGTCAGCCGCTGCGCAAGCTGGCGGCGGGAGATCGACTGGTGAAGCCGCTGCTCGGTACCCTGGAGTACGGCCTGCCCAACGAGCAGTTGCAGGAGGGGATCGCCGCGGCGCTCCACTATCGCAATGCCGATGACCCGCAGGCGGTGGAGCTGCAAGCCCTGCTGGCGGAGCTGGGCCCGGCCAAAGCGTTGGCCCGCGTCACCGGACTGGATGAAGAGAGCGAAGTGGTTCGCGCCATCGTCGCCCGTTACGAGACCTTGTAATACCCTGCTGGCGGCGCATGACCGGATGCTCCAATTGATTGAATCGCAAGGAAATGCGCCCCATATGATAAAAACCGGGAGAGAGGCCCACTCTCTCCCTGTCAGCTGGACCCAATGCACCTATGACCACACACCAGGAAGATGAAGTACTGGAACGACTGAACGAGCAGGATGGCCCCCGCGGCTTCTTTCTCGAAGCCGTGACCATCCTGGAAGAAGCGGTCGACTCCCTGATGCGACGCGCCTTTCGTCAGGAGGAGTATGCCGTCAAATACGCCATCGAACCCCTGCTCAACCAGAGCGGCCCCCTCGGCCAGCTGGAGGTGCGCCTCAAGCTCATCTTCGCCCTCGGCCTCATCTCCCTTGAGCGCTATCAGGATCTGGAAGCCTATCTCAAGATCCGCGACTTTCTGGTGCGCGACCCCAAGGATTACCGCTTCAGCGACAAGCCGATCCGCGATCTGCTCGACCGCCTGCACGGGGTCAATCAGGGCGGCATGATGAAGCTGGAGCCCCCCGCCAGCGAAGAGGATTGGGCCTTCTACCAGATGCAGCTCAACCGGCTCGATCAGATGGTGCGCTCCGCACTGGTACTGGCGCTGGCCGACTGTGTCGGCGAGCTCCACAAGGAGAGCCCCATCTAATCCGGCCCCGAGGCCACCCCATCACCACGGTTGGCGTCTGGCTGGCGCCCTTTACACCACCGCCAGCCACCATGACGCCGACTGTCGCACATCTCCCCATACCGGCCATGACGCACGCTCCTTCGGGTGTCAATCTGACCAACTTAGCCACTACACTAGCTCCATACTCACTGCCTGAATCGAGGTCTGCATGATTGCCCTCTCTCTTGCCGGGATCGCCCTGGTCTCCGTGCTGGCCCAATGGCTTGCCTGGTCGCTGCGGGTACCCGCCATCCTGTTTCTGCTGCTCACCGGCCTGACTCTGGGCCCGGTCAGCGGCCTGCTCGACCCCGATGCCCTGCTCGGGGATCTGCTGTTTCCGCTGGTCTCCCTGTCGGTAGCCATCATCCTGTTCGAAGGGGCATTAACCCTTCATCTGGCCGAGCTCAAGGGGATCGGCAAGGTGGTGCGCAATCTTTGCTCCACCGGCATGCTGGTCAGTTTCGCCGTCATCGGCAGCGCCGGTTACTTCCTGCTGGGACTGGACTGGCGGGTCGCCACCATGCTCGGCGCTGTGCTGGTGGTAACGGGCCCGACGGTGATCGCCCCCATGCTCAACGTGATCCGCCCCACCCGGGAGGTAGACCGCATTCTGCGCTGGGAGGGAATCGTCATCGACCCCATCGGCGCCCTGTTTGCGGTGCTGGTGTTCGAGGCGGTGCGCCTCGGCAGTCAGGGAGATCTCATCAGCCATACCCTGCTGGCGCTGGGCAAGACAGTGCTGGTAGGTTCCCTGATCGGGGTGGTGGCGGGCTGGCTCACCACTCTGCTTATTCGCAAGGACTGGCTGCCGGTCAGCCTGCACAAGTTCGGCGTGCTGGCGCTGGTGCTGGTCACCTTCAGCCTCTCCAACTGGCTGAGCCACGAGTCCGGTCTGCTGGCGGTGACCGTGTTCGGCATCTGGCTCGCCAATCAGGAGGGGCTGGATCTGGAGGAGGTGCTGGCGTTCAAGGAAGATCTCGCGGTCATCCTTATCTCCAGCCTGTTTATCCTGCTGGCGGCCCGCCTCGATCTGGCCCAGCTCTGGCAACTCGGCCCCATGGTGCTGGCACTGCTGTGCGTGGTGCAATTCGTGGCGCGCCCGCTCTGTATTCTGGTCTCGACCTGGGGCTCGGATCTCTCTTGGCGAGCTCGCGCCCTGCTGAGCTGGATCGCCCCGCGCGGCATAGTCGCGGCGGCGGTCAGTGCCTCGTTCGCCATCAGCTTGCATCAGGCCGAGATCCCCGATGCCGACAAGCTGGTGCCGCTGGTATTTGCGGTGATCATCTCCACCGTGGTGTTGCAGAGCCTCACCTCGGCACCGCTGGCCAGCCTGCTCAAGATGCGCCAGAGCGCCCCCAACACCTGGCTCATCATAGGGGCCAACTCGGTGGCGCGGGCCATAGGCCGGGCGCTGGCGGATCAGGGGGTGCCGGTGCAACTCTGCGATCCCGCCTGGGAGTTCTGCAAACAGGCGCGGATGAGCAACCTGCCCTGCTACTTCGGCAACCCCCAGTCGGAACATGCCGAGCTGCACCTGCCGCTCACCAGCATCAGTACCGTGCTGGCACTCTCCCCCAACCGCCACAACAACGCCCTCGGGGTGCTGCACTTTGCCCACCTATACGGCGAGGAGCAGGTCTACTCCCTGCGATCCAGCGAGCAGCACGGCAAGGCCAACCGGGAGAGCGCCACCTTTCGCGCTCGCCAGAACCTGTTCGGCCCCGACATCAACTATGCCCGGCTGAGCAGCCTGCTGAGCCGGGGTGGCCAGATCAAGGCGACCCGCCTGAGCGAGGCGTTCGACTGGGCCCAGTATCAGACCGCCAATCCCAGCGCCATCCCGCTCTTCATCATGGATGGCAAGGGCAAGCCCCAGATCGTTACCGGCCCCGTCACCCCGCAGGCGGGTGAGCTGCTGATCGCCCTGCAACCGCCCAGAGAACAGGGCGCCGAATGAGCGAAGCCAACCACAATCCGCTGATCGCCCCTCTGCTGGTGCTATTGCAACAGGCGGCGGGCAGCTACAAGGTGCATGAACTGATGGCTGATCTGCGCCAGCAGGGGGCAATTCCAGTACTGGCCGACGATGAGCAACTGCAGTTGTTTCGGGTCAACTTCCTGATCATGAACGCCCTCTACCAGCTGCAGGCCGAGCTTTATGAAGAGGGTTGGTGGCTGGTGATCAGCCCCCTGGATATCCGGCTCGAACCACTGGTCGGGAGCTCGGAGGCCAGTCACGGCTTTGCCCTTAGCGAAAATCTGCGTAGCTACTATCTCGACTGGCAGGTGTTCTGGCAGACCGACCGTGCCGAAGTGGAGGCCCTGCTCAACCGCTTCTGGCGCGCCTATGACGGTGAGGGGCACAAAGCCGAGGCGCTGGCCCTGTTCGAGCTGAATGAGGGGACGAGTCAGGAGATAATCCGCCGCCGCTGGCGGGAGCTGGCACTGCAACACCATCCGGATCGGGGCGGCAATGCCGAGACCTTTATCCGCATCCGCTGGGCATGGGAGGTCCTGCGGGGATGATCCCGTTGCTGCATATAAAGGGCAGGCATAGACTGGAGCTGGATATTCCCCACAGGAGAGCATCATGACAGTCAGTGAACTTCGTAAGCTCTATCAGCAACAGATCCTGCAAGAGGCCGAAATCCTCCACGATGTGGCCATTCCCGGCTGGCTCATCGAATTCAGAGGCAAGAATGGCGCCCTCTACGAGCTGACCGACACCCTCGGCTGCCCGGTCAGTTTCGGCACCGTCGAGCAGGCCCGCGAACATCTGCATCAGGTAGCAGACTGCCCGGTTCAGGTGGAGCACCTCTACCGCTTCTTCGAACGCTAGCTCCACCTACCGCACAGTAAAAAGGCTCCCGAGGGAGCCTTTTGTTATTCCGGTTGCTTTCTACTCCGGTTGCAGCGGTTCCGCCACCTTGCCCTCCAGCTTTCTGACCGGCTTTTGCAGGATCAGGTTGGCCGGATAGGTGACCAGATCGCCGTTGTCATCACGCACCCGCACGTAGAAGAGTCCGATCTCGGTGATGACGCCGGTGACCGAATCATCCTTGTCGAGGATACGGATCCGGTCGCCAATCTTGTAGGGAAAGGCGAAGAAGATGGTGATGCTGGCAGTGATGTTGGAGAGGATCGACCACTGGGCGACCATGGCGACCCCCAATACCGCAAAGAAGGAGGAGGCGAGCACCACCAGTCGGGAGAAGTCGAGCCCCCATACCCCGGCCAGCACCAGCAAGGTGGCGCAGCCGAGCAGGAAGTGGAACACATGGGCCACGTAGAGCACCCGGTTCTCGCTCACCTGCCTGCTCTGGCCGAGCGCCAGCAGGCTCTTGTGAATAAGCCGCCGGATCAGGGTATGACCCAGCAACAGCAGCAGGGTCAGGCCAATTGATTGCCACATGGGTTATGCCTCCTTACCACCAGCGCCGATGTTTGAGCCAGATAGCCAGCCCGCTTGCCAGCGCCACCAGCGAACCACAGAAGACCCAGAAGGCGGTCGGATTCTCGGCACCGGGGATACCACCGAGGTTGATGCCAAACAGACCGGTCAGGAAGCTGGCAGGTAAAAAGAGCAGCGCCATCACCGACATCTGGTAGGCGCGGCGGTTGGTCGCCTCCGCCATCAGATTGTTGATCTCGTCTGCCAGCACAGCGGTGCGCGCCACCCCGGCATCGAGGTCGTCGAGCCAGCGCCGCAGCCGGTCGGCGATATCGAGCAGACGCCGCCGGTCATCCTCATCCAGCCAACTGATCTTCTCGTTGGCGAGCCGCGCCACCAGATCCCGCTGGGGGGAAAGGTAGCGGCGGATCATGATGAGCTGCTTGCGGATCAGCGCCAAGCGGCCATTGGCGGGCATGTCGCGCATCAGCACCATCTCCTCCAGATCGAGGATCTTGTCGTGCAGCTCCTCGACAAACTCCCCCGCTCGGTCGGTCAGGGCATCGCAGATCTCCACCAGCCAGTCGGCCGGGGTATCGGCGCCACCACCCAGCTTGAGCTGGTTGAAGACATCCTGTTCTGAGAGCAGCGGACGACGACGGCTGCTGATGATGAGATCCGGGGTGATGAAGATACGCAGCGCCACCATCTCTTCGGGCCTGTGATCCTTGTTGTGGTTGATGCCACGCAGGATCAGCAGCACCGTCTCCCCCATCCGTACCAGCTTGGGACGATTGCTCTGGCCGAGGAGCGACTCCCTGGCAGCCTCGCTGAGTAAGGGGGTCTGCAACAGCCAGCGCGCCGAATCGGGATTGCCGTAATCCAGATGCAGCCAGCCGGGATGTGCCGCCGGGACTTCGCTTCCTGCCGTCAGCGGCGCCATGCCACCCTTGCCATCCAAAGTCAGGGCATAAATCACTTCACCGGGCACCCGATCCATCTCGTCTCCTTCTCGTTTCATGTGCTGGCCCAGCTTACACCAAAGGCGGGGCCGACTCAGCCCCGCGCCGGGAAGGGGAGGCCTGTGTTAACATGGCCGCTCTCGTTTTCCATCCGCTTTCACTACAGGAAACCATGCCATGCCCATCTGGGTTGATGCCGATGCCTGCCCCATTCCGGTCAAGGAGATCCTCTACCGCGCCGCCCACCGCGCCCAGGTCGTCACCACCCTGGTGGCCAATCAGGGATTGCGGGTGCCCCCCTCGCCCTTCATCAAAACCCAGCAGGTGGAGAAGGGATTCGATGTGGCAGATCATGTCATCGCCCAGCAGGTTCAGCCCGGCGATCTGGTGATCACCGGCGATATTCCCCTCGCCTCCTGGGTGATCGATGCCGGTGGCGAGGCGCTCAACCCCCGCGGCGAGATCTACACCCGCGAGACCATCAAGGCGCGGCTAGGCATGCGCAACTTTATGGAAGAGCTGCGCTCGGCTGGCGTGCAGACCGGCGGCCCGGCCCCCTTCAATGCCGCCGACAAACAGCGTTTTGCCAACGCCCTCGACAAGTGGCTGGTCAAAGGCAAGCTGTAAAGAGACCCTAAAGGCGCCCAACATGGGCGCTTTTTCGCCGTAACATCCTGATTTTTAAAATAAGAGCTGACCACAACTATCAGGCTGGTAAGATGCGCCGCCATCTTGTCCACGCCGTAATCATCATGACCGCCCAAGGGCACCTGCTTTTCTCCGTTACCTGCACCCTGATCGCCCACAAACTGCAGCTCACTCCGGCGCTGGCCGATGCCAGCCTGTGGCAGACCATCCCTGCCGCGCTGGCCAGCGCCCTGTTGCCCGACCTCGACCACCCCAAATCGGTGCTGGGGCAGCGCCTGCCGTGGATCTCGAAGCCCCTGTCGCGGCTGTTCGGCCATCGCGGCTTCACCCACAGTCTGCTGGCGGCCGTCGCCGCCGTCTGGGGGCTGAACCAGAGCCTGCCGCCGGACACCCTGCCCATGGGGGTCAAGGATGCGCTTATCGTCGGCTACCTCAGCCATCTGCTGGGGGATTGGCTCACCCCGGCGGGCATTCCGCTCTTCTGGCCCATCAAGCGCCGCTTCCGGCTACCGGGCTGGCCGCTCAAAAGCGGTGGCACCCTCGAAACCGGCTTTTGCACCCTCACCCTGCTGGTCGCGGGCTGGTGGTGTGGCTGGCACCTGTAAACCAGAAACAAAAAAGGCCCCTGACGAGGTCAGGGGCCCAAACCGTGGCGAGTGCCACTAGAGGATCAGATCATGATGCCTGCGATAACTGCGGAGAGCAGGCTGACCAGGGTAGAACCGTAGACCAGCTTCAGACCGAAGCGGGAAACCATGTTGCCCTTCTCTTCGTTCAGCGCTTTTACCGCACCAGCGATGATGCCGATGGAGCTGAAGTTGGCGAAAGAGACCATGAAGATGGAGAGGATGCCGACGGTGCGCGGAGAGAGCTCGGCAGCCACTTTGCCCAGATCCATCATCGCCACGAACTCGTTGGTCACCAACTTGGTCGCCATGATGGAACCCGCCTGCAGCGCTTCACCACTCGGGATACCCAGGATCCAGGCGATCGGGTAGAAGAGGTAGCCCATGACGAACTGGAAGTTCACGCCAAATGCCATCTCGAACAGGTAGTTGATCAGGGCAATCAGAGCGATAAAGCCGACCAGCATGGCACCCACGATAACGGCAACGGTGAAACCGGCCATGATGTACTCGCCCAGCATCTCGAAGAAGTTCTCTTTCTTCGGCGTGTGGTGCTCGTCACCTTCGGCAATGGCCTTGATGTCGGTCACGGAGTTATCCGGCTCGTACGGGTTGATCAGAGAGAGCACGATGAAGGTGCTGAACATGTTGAGCACCAGCGCGGCGACCACGTAGCGTGGCTCGATCAGCTGCATGTAGGCACCGACGATGGACATGGAGACGGTAGACATGGCCGTCGCAGCCAAGGTGTACATCTGCTTCTCGTTCAGGTGCGGCAGGATGTTCTTGAGCGCGATGAAGTTCTCGGATTGACCGACGATCATCGAGCTGATGGCGTTGAAAGACTCCAGCTTGCCCATGCCGTTGATCTTGGCCAGCACGGTACCGATACCGCGGATCACCAGCGGCAGCAGGCGGATGTACTGCAGAATACCGATCAGCACGGAGATGAAGACGATGGGCATCAGCACCATCAGGAAGAAGGAGAAGGCCCCTTCGTTAACCAGGCCACCGAACACAAAGTCGGTACCCTGTTTGGCAAACTCCATCAACTTGGTGAAGCCGGCCGCGAAGCCACCCACCACCGCCAGACCCACTTCGGAGTTCAGCATGAACCAGGCCAGCGCCAGTTCGACCACCAGCAGTTGGCCGATATAACGCAGCTTGATCTGTTTCCAGTTGTGGCGGTTAGCCAGCAGAGAGAGAGCGAGGACCATCACCAGTCCGAGCGCAAAGTGAACGTATTCCATACCTGTAGCACCTGAGTGAATTGTAATTTTTGACCGGCGCCATCATAGACATTTGCACATTTAAAAATCAGATAGCCATCACAATCCCGCGCAATATTATGAAGGCAGGACAATACAAACGTTTTTAAATTAATTACGCAATGGACTGATATTAATCGCGCAACACAGATAACATAAACCCTTTTAAAACATCATGTTGAACAAGGTTGGCGCCATTTTCATGTTCTTTGAAAATATTCGAGCAGCATTTTCGCAACATTCCCTGTGGCGCAGTAACTGCTCGTAGAATATTTTCTAGCCATTATATTGAAATACCGAAATTGGAAAACGTTTATCCGCGATAAATAATTAGATGCGTGTTTGAAAAATAGTCCTTATTGCATTGTCAGTGATTGCCCGGGATCGGTTCGGCAACAAATGAACCCGGCATGCATCCTCGAGGCCAACCGTTCAAAAATCCGCCACATCCGGTGCCACATTCTGGTATGATGCGCGGCCTTAGCGCTCGCGCATCCCCGTTTTCTCCGAAATAGAGTCCTTTTGTGAACAACAGCGAATTTAGCAGCCTCAATCTCTCCCCCGCCCTGCAAGAAAACCTCACCAGCCTGGGTTACCTGCAGATGACCCCGATCCAGGCCCAGAGCCTGCCCCTGGTGCTCGATGGCAAAGACCTGATCGCCAAGGCAAAAACCGGTAGCGGCAAGACCGCTGCTTTCGGCCTCGGCCTGCTCTCCCGCCTCAACGTCAACCGTGTCGACGTACAGGCGCTGGTACTCTGCCCGACCCGTGAACTGGCGGATCAGGTGGCCCAGGAGATCCGTCGTCTGGCGCGCGCCCTGCCCAACGTCAAGCTGGTGACCCTGTGCGGCGGCACCCCGACTGCACCGCAATCCGCCACCCTGAGCTTTGGCGCCCACATCGCCGTCGGCACCCCAGGCCGCATTCTCAAGCATCTGGAGCAGGGCACGCTGGAACTCTCGAGCCTAGAAACGCTGGTGCTGGATGAAGCGGATCGCATGCTGGACATGGGCTTTGGCGAAGACATCAACCGGGTCATCAGCTATGCCCCCGAGCGCCGTCAGACCCTGCTGTTCTCTGCCACCTATCCGGAAGGGATCGCCCAGATGAGCCGTGGCGTGCAGCGCAATCCGGTCGAGGTGAGCGTCGAGTCCCTGCACGAGGGGAGCGCCATCGAACAGAAGCTCTATGAAGTCCCCTTTGGTCAGCGCCTCGATGCCCTCACCTGGCTGCTGAGCCACTACCAGCCGAGCTCCTGCGTGGTGTTCTGCAACACCAAGCGCGCCTGTAACGACGTAGCCGACCATCTGGCCGCCAAAGGCTTCTCGGCGCTGGCGCTGAACGGCGATCTGGAACAGCGCGAGCGGGATCAGGTGCTGGTGCGCTTTGCCAACGGCAGCGCCACCATTCTGGTGGCCACCGATGTGGCGGCCCGCGGCCTCGATATCAAGGAGCTGGGCGCCGTCATCAACTACGAGCTGACCTATGATCCGGAAGTGCATGTGCACCGCATCGGCCGTACCGGTCGCGCCGGCCAGCAGGGTCTGGCTCTGAGTCTCTATCAGCCGAACGAGGCCCAGCGCGTCAACTTCATCGAAGAGTACCAGCAGGCTCCGATGCCGCTGGGTGATCTCGACAGCATCGGCCGCGACATCAAGCCGATCGCCCCGCAGATGGTGACCCTCTCCATCGATGCAGGCCGCAAGACCAAGGTGCGGGCCGGTGACATTCTGGGTGCCCTGACCGGTGAAGGCGGCATTGCCGGCGCCGACGTCGGCAAGATCCAGATCTCCGAGCAGTACTCCTACGTCGCCGTGAAGCGCAGTGTGGCGAGCGCCGCCCTCAAGCGGTTGCAGGAAGGCAAGATCAAGGGTCGCAGCTACCGCGCCCGCAAACTGGGCTAAGGTTTTTGCAAGCCGTTAGCCAGACCACAGGCGCCTGACAGGCGCCTGTTTCATATCTCCGATGCCGCCATGCGGCAAGACAGGCACCATGACCCAAGCAATCCAAACCGATGTGAGCTGCCAGAACTGCGAAGCCTGCTGCTGCCGCCTCGAAGTGATGCTCTTTACCGATACCGGCGTGCCGGACCGTTATGTACTGGAACGGGAAGGCGAGATACCGGTCATGCGCCGGCTGGACGATGGCTGGTGCGCCGCCCTCGACCGCAACACCATGATGTGCCGTATCTACGAGGTGCGGCCGCTGATCTGCCGCGAATTCGAAATGGGTGAACCCGACTGCGTTGACGAGCGGGACAAGTGGTTTATCAAGCTGGAGTGAAGCCCGTCCAAACGGTGGACGGGGTGGTCAAGCGCGCGCAGGTTCACAGGGAGCTGTGTTGAGCTGCTCCCCCAGCCACTGGATGGCCGCTGCCTCCTGCTCGAAGTAACGTACCGCCCGAAAGGGCAATCCCTTGAAGATGTTATCCGCCAGATAGCGCTTGAAGCCCCCCCACGAAGACCACCGCCAGAAACTGACAGCCACTCTCGGCACACCAGCCAAACTGGCGACGAAAACGGGCCAGCACCTCGGGCCCGGCCGCTTCAAACTCGGTCGCGACCTCGACAATCCCCCAGGGGCCATCCATCAGACCGGCCAGTTCGTGAAGAAAGCGCGCCTCATAGGCCATGGCACCTGCCAGATTGAAGGGACCACTCGGGCGGCAGATCAGCATCTGGCCCCTGCACTCCATGTCGAATTGCCCATGTGGCTGCATGACTGCTCCCATTCCGTTACCACCACCATCGCCTGCAAATTGTTACCACAAGGTAATAATTTATAAGGAAAAGTCCAGCAGCAAACAGGCTTTTCCCAAAGCATGCTCATCCTATCCAGCAAACCGTCGGCACTCCGTCAGCACCCCATGTTACCAACACCCCGCACTGAATCGATCTCGAGATGTGTGATTGCAGTTAACGAAACGTTACTGCTATTATCCGCGCCGCCACAAACATTCCACCAGCCGAAAGGTTTGGTGCTCCAACAAGGATGTGCAATGAAAAACAGGGACTCGAGTCATTACCAACGGATCTGGCGCTGGCACTTCTACGCCGGTCTCTTTGTCGCCCCTTTCCTGCTCCTGCTGTCACTGACCGGGATCGTCTATCTGTTCAAACCCCAGCTCGACAACCTGATGTACCCCGAGCTGATGAAGGTCGCTACCGCCAGCCAGACCCTGAGTGCCGACCAGCTGCTGGCCAAGGCGATAATGACCATGCCCGATGCCAGCCTGCGTAAGTACCTGCCGCCTGCCGCTCCCGACCTGAGCGCTCAGTTCATCGTCAATCGGGGTGAACAGGAACTGACCCTGTTTATGGATCCCGCCAGCGGCGCACTGCTCGGCACCATGGACAACAAGTGGAATCTGCAAGCGGTGGCTCGCTCCCTGCACGCCGACCTGCTGCTCGGCACCACGGGGGATCGGCTGATCGAGCTGGCTGCAGGCTGGGGGCTGGTACTGCTGCTGAGCGGCCTCTACCTCTGGTGGCCGCGCAAGGGGCCCGGCGTGGGCGGCATCCTCTGGCCCAGAGTGAGCCAGCGCGGACGCCTCTGGTGGCGGGATCTGCACGCCGTGGTCGGCTTCTGGGGCGCCGGTTTCCTGCTGCTGTTGCTGTTGAGCGGCATGACCTGGACCGGTTTCTGGGGCGATCAGTTTGCCGCGGTCTGGAACCGCTTCCCCGCCACCATGTGGAACGAGGTGCCCAAATCGGCACCACTGGCCCGCACCCTCAATCAGGCTCACGAGCAGACCGTCCCCTGGGCGGTGGAGAATACCCCCATGCCCAGCTCGCAGCCGGTCGATGAGGGGCACGATCACGGAGCCATGAACCACGGCGAGCGTGAGGGTGTGGTGATGGCAAGCCAGCGCATTGCGCTGCAACAGGTGGTGGATATCGCCACAGCCCGGAAAGTGAGTCCGGGGTACAGCATCACCCCGCCGGTCGGCGTCACCGGCGTCTACACCATCGCCCTGTTTGCCGACGATCCGCGCAACGACGCCACCCTGCATATCGATCAATACAGCGGCAAGGTGCTGGCCGATGTGCGCTGGCAGGATTACGGCCCGGTTGCCAAGACGGTGGAGAGCGGCGTCATGCTGCACATGGGCAAGCTCTACGGCTGGCCCCATCAGCTCGCCATGCTGCTCATCTGCCTGATGGTGCTGGCCAGCGCCATGAGCGGCCTGTGGATCTGGTGGTGCCGCCGTCCGCAGGGCCGTCTCGCCGCACCGCCGCTGCCCGCCAAACTTCCGCCGATGCGTGGCGCCATCGCCCTGCTGATCCTGCTGGGCATTGCCTTCCCGCTGGTGGGCGCCTCCATGGTCGCCATCTGGCTGCTGGATACTCTGCTATTCTCCCGCCGTACGCTCAAAGTGGCTCGAGCCAGCTAGTCAATAACATCATTAACCAACACAGAGGGTTCCCGCTTGGGAGCCCTCTCTGTTTCATGGCAGCCGACTATCACTCCTGCTCGACCAACAAGAGAATTTTCTTGGCCTTCTCGAAGTGATCGAGCTTGTGGGTCTGGATCCACCAGGTCGCCGCCTCCATCAACAAATCGGGATCGTCATTGCGATTGGCAAAAAAAGCATAAAAGGAGAGCCCGACCGTCTCCCCCTTCTCGGCGATTTTCTGCTGGCAAACCTGAATGATTTTCTGTTTGAGTGATGCACGCATGGCAGTCTTCCTGTCTGACTGATTCAGTACCAACGCGTAGCATCGGCACACAAAAAGGGCTCCCGCCTCGGGAGCCCGTTTCACATAACAACAAGCCGGTCGTTCATCAGGAGAGCGCCAACCCGATGGAGAGCAGCAGGCTGAACAGAAAGGCGCTGATGGCGGTCTTCTTGAGGGAACCGGTCAGCACCTCGCCATCGTAGCTTTCGCGAAGGGTGCGGGCCGCATCGCTGAGAGGCTTCATGGCGGGCAAAAAGATCCACGGCCAGAAACTGGCGGGCTGGATCAGGATAAAGGCAATAGTTGCCAGCAGCGCCGCCCCCAGCAACACCCAGTGATAGGCGATGGCGCGGTTGCGGCCAAGGCGCACTGCCAGGGTGATCTTGCCGCTGGCGGCGTCGGTCTCGATGTCGCGCACATTGTTGATATTGAGCACGGCGGTTGCCAGCAGGCCACAAGCGGTGGCGGGCAGCAGCAGATCCCACTCCAGCGTCTTGGTGAAGAGGTAGTAGGAGCCGAGCACCCCCAGCAGACCGAAGAAGAGGAACACCGAGATATCGCCAAACCCGCGATAGCCGTAAGGGGTCTTGCCCACGGTGTAGGTCACCGCCGCGACAATGGCCGCGCCACCCAGCACTACAAATGCCAAAATCTGCAGCCACTGGCCGCCGAAGGCACAGCCCAGCAGCAGTAGGCCACTGGCCACCGCTGCCAGCGCGGTCAGCCCCATCGCCACGCACATCTGCTTTTTGGTGATAAGACCGGAGACCACCGCCCGCTGCGGGCCGATCCGCTCGCCGTTGTCGGCGCCGGAGACCGCATCGCCGTAATCGTTGGCCAGATTGGAGAGGATCTGCAGCAGGATGGCGGTCAGCAGAGAGAGCGCCATGATGGTGCCATCGAAGGCACCACGACTGGCAGCCAGCCCCGAACCCAGCAGGATGGAAGAGCAGGCGAGCGGCAATGTTCGCAAACGCGCCGCCAGCAACCAAACAGAGAAGGTATTTGTCATTTTGTGATGGCCAAACAATCGGATATTGATCGTGTTAAGGGTTATCGAACCGGATTTGGGTATACTTGGCCCCGGAGAGTGAAGCTCCCGCGGGCGATTTACATGGACGAATGGGCAGATAATATATAGGAAATCATCGCCCTTTGGCATAAACCTACGGCATCCAGCTACCGGATCGCTCGTTACTACCCGGCTCAGAAAAGAATCCATGTTGGCTCAGACCCATATCAAGCAACAACTGGACGCCCTGCGTCACAGCAACGTCAGCGGCTTCGTACGGTTGCGAGTGGCGATCGAAATCCGCTCCTTTCTGGGCTGGCTCGCGGCGCAAACCCTCTATCCCCGCATCTACTGGCAGGCCCGTGGAGAGGCTCGTCCCGAGTATGTCGCGCTGGGCGCCATCCATGAACTGACCGAGCCGCACGCCATCAAGCAGGTGTGCACTAACACAGCCAACCAGCATCATGACGACAGCCCTCGCTACTATGGTGGACTCGCGTTCGATCCGGCCCAGTCCGGCTGGCAAGGGTTTGGCCCCTGCCGTTTCGTGCTGCCACGCATCGAGCTGGTGCGCCGTGGCGAGTGCGTCAGTCTCTGCCTCAACCTCTGGCTGGATGAAAACAATCTCGAGGCCGAACTGCAGGCGGCCGAAGCCGCCCTCGATGCCCTGCGCCCGGAAGCCCCGCTGCCCGCCCTGCAAAAGCAGCCCTGGCAGCGACAGGATTGCCCCGGCCCCGCCCAGTGGCAAACGCTGGTGGAGCGCGTCACCGCCCCCGATTTTCAGGCGCACACTCCCAAGGTGGTGCTGTCGCGGGAG